>CADBSP010000161.1 GCA_902797405.1 uncultured Eubacteriales bacterium
AATAGCAGAATAGAAATAATAAAACAAGGAAAGAAAAATGGAAAAAGCAAAAGACGGAATGATGTGGGCGTTGGTGAAGGAAAAGCCGGAAGAGGGAATCTGGATGAAGCAGGTTCCGATTCCGGAGGTTGGCCCAAACGATGTTAAAATCAAAATAAGAAAGAACGCTATTTGTGGCACCGATGTTCATATCTATCAGTGGAATGATTGGGCCAAGCATACCATACCCATGGGATTAACCATCGGTCACGAATACGTTGGAGAGGTTTGCGAAGTTGGTTCCGGTGTTGTGGAATTCAAACCTGGAGATTTGGTTTCAGGCGAGGGACACATTACCTGTGGGAAGTGTCGTAACTGCCTGGAGGGGCATAAGGAAAACTGCAAGGACGCAAAGGGCGTTGGAGTGAACAGAAACGGGGCTTTTGCTGAATACCTGGTTATTCCCAAATCAAATGTATGGCCGTGCAATCCAAGTATTCCGGAAGAACTCTATGCCATCTTTGATCCATTTGGAAATGCCACCCATACTGCGCTTTCCTATGATGTGCTTGGCGAGGATGTTCTAATATCCGGTGCAGGGCCAATCGGATGTATGGCAGCCGCCATAGTAAAATTCTCAGGTGCACGCCACGTAGTTGTTACAGACCTCAATCCTTATAGATTGGAACTAGCAAAAAAACTCGGCGCTACCAGAGTAGTTGATGTAACCAAGGAAACCTTGAAGGAAGTCATGAATGACATAGGCATGACGGAAGGCTTTGATGTCGGTCTGGAAATGTCCGGAACACAGAAAGCACTGGACGATATGATTCATACGATGAAGAACGGTGGAAAGATTGCGCTTCTGGGCCTCCAAAGAGAAGACACTACCGTGGATATTGAAACCGTGATATTTAAGGGAATTAATCTTAGAGGAATCTATGGCCGCAAAGTTTGGGATACCTGGTATAAGATGACTACCATGATTCAGGCGGGGCTGGATATTTCGGGAATCATAACCCATCACTTTGAGATAGAGGATTTCCAAAAGGGTTTCGATGCTATGATATCCGGGGAATCCGGAAAAGTGATTCTGGATTGGGCACATATCAATGACTGATTGATAAAAAACCTTGTAAATGAATTGATTGAAAATCAAATTGAAAAGGAATGGTAAGACATGAACAAAACCGAAGCATTAAATTTTTATAAAACGCAGGTAGATGAGATTAGAGAGGCAGGGCTTTTTAAAAACGAAGCACCTATCATATCGCCTCAGGGGTCCAAGGTTTTATTGGAGGATGGGAGAGAACTTCTTTGCATGTGCGCAAACAATTATCTGGGACTTGGAAACGACCAGGGATTAATCGATGCAGCAAAGGCAACCTACGACAACAAGGGCTACGGCGTTGCCTCTGTTAGATTCATCTGCGGCACCCAGGATATTCATAAAATCTTGGAAAAGAAGATTTCCGAATTCCTTGGAACAGAAGATACGATTCTATATTCGTCTTGCTTTGATGCAAATGGCGGATTGTTTGAAACGATTCTTACAGCAGAAGATGCAATTCTTAGCGACGAACTCAATCATGCGTCAATCATAGACGGAACCAGACTCTGTGCTGCGAAGAAGTATCGCTATAAGAATAATGACATGGAGGACCTGGAGGCAAAGCTGAAGGAGGCCGATGCCAATGGCGCACGCATTAAGCTGATTGCAACCGACGGTGTGTTCTCGATGGACGGAATAATCGCAAATCTGAAGGGCGTCTGTGACTTGGCGGATAAATACGATGCAATGGTAATGGTTGATGACAGCCATGCTGTTGGTTTTGTTGGCGCACACGGAAGAGGAACCGCTGAGCATAACGGAGTAGAAGGTCGCGTGGATATAATTACGGGAACCCTCGGAAAAGCTTTAGGCGGAGCATCCGGCGGATATACTTCCGGAAGGAAGGAAATAATCGACCTTCTTAGACAGAGAAGCAGACCATATCTCTTTTCCAATTCTTTGGCTCCTGCAATCGCGGGTGCATCAATTGCGCTTCTTGATAGATTAGGAGAGTCGACGGAATTAAGAGACCATCTGGAGGAGATTACTTCTTATTATAGAAACAAGCTGGAGGAAAACGGCTTTGATATAATTCCTGGAACACACCCATGTGTACCAGTGATGCTGTACGATGAAAAGACTGCAGCGGAGTTTGCTCGTCGCATGATGGAGAAGGGAGTGTATGTTGTAGCATTTTCTTATCCAGTGGTACCAAAGGGGAAGGCTCGCATCCGTACGCAGCTGTCCGCAGCTCATACAAAAGAAGATCTGGACTTCGCAGTAAAATGCTTCATAGAAGTTCGCGAAGAGATGGGATTATGATTACTCCAAATATCCGGATATCTGCGCTACCATTGAAGCCAGCCATTAAAATGGCTATGATTGCTCCAGATATCTGTGCTATCCTTGAAGTCAGCCATTAAAAGGGCTATGATTGCTCTAAATATCTGCGTTGCTCTTTTAGAATATAGTCTTTAATCCACTCTTTATCGATGACGTTGTCGCTGGCTGCACCCATGGACGACTCATGTGCAAAGATATTAAACTCACTTTGCTTTTTATAAAGAAGATCTAGCATAGCTTCATCGATTGTCTCCGGACAAAGAAGATGATAAACCAAAACGTTTCTAACCTGGCCCATTCGGTATACTCTGGATAGGGCCTGGTTTTCTAGTGAGGGCTTTATCTGTGGTTCACAGAAAATAACTATACTGGCAGCCTGAATATTAAGGCCTGTGCCGCCTGCCTGAATCTGCGCGACCAGGACCGCCTTTGAATCTGCTTCTAAGTTTGCTTTTGAAACTGAAACTGATTCAGACTCTGTACTTAAAAGAGAATTTGCTTCAAGGTTTGCTTTTGAATCTGCGTCAAGTATTGTTTTATTGAAAGAGAATCGATCTATAATACTTTGACGTTCTTCTGTGGGTGTGCTTCCTGTAATCACTCCGGACACATCATCTCCGAGCGCAACACAAACCTTGTCGATGGTTTCCCTAAAGAATGAATAGATAATAACCTTTCTGTTCTCGCCCTTTGCTTCCTCGACTAATTCCTTTATCCTTTGAATTTTGGATGACGCCATCAGGTCATCCTGCAGGAATGAAACCCTTCTAAGGTCGTTGAAGTTTCCGCCGATGACTGCCCGAATGTAATTATCTCTATCCGCATCCGTAAGTTGACACCACTCGGATTTATGTTCTATTTCAGGGAGCTCACTCAAAACATCTTCCCTTAATCTCCTTAGATATACCGGAGCAAGCATCTCCCTAAATTCGGGAACACTGCTTAGATTTGCTGCTGCGCGAACATCATCACCCATATCTGGTCTCACAAAATCTATCAATGTACACATTTCTGAAACCTTGTTTTCCAAAGGCGTTCCGGTCATGAGCAGAATTTTATCCGATTCGTTTTCCAGAGCATAAATGTATTTGGTTCTCTTTGCATCGGGATTCTTAATATAATGTGCTTCGTCAATTACCATGAGTGCCAGGCGCATTTTGTTGTCGATTCCACCAACGATTTTTCCCATGGTTTCGTAGTTGGTCACGCAGACACCACCGGTGTTCTGCCAATTGATGAAGTTTTCTTCCGCATCTTTTCCATGAACCAAATACGCAGGGATATCGCTAAACTTTTTGACTTCTCTAACCCAGTTAATCAAAACGCTTGCAGGACAAACCACCAAAAAATACGGTGATAGGGCGAGCGGTGTTTTGCCAAGAGTTTGGATGTCATTTGCATTCGAATTCTCGTTGCTTAGATTCGGCATGCACATGTATTGATTATATAGATGCACCATCGCCGCAATCGCCTGTACGGTTTTTCCAAGTCCCATGTCGTCGCCAAGCAAGGTGAATCCCTGATGAATAATGTACTTTGCACCAAACTTTTGATAGGACCTCAGAGTTCCGTGGAATCCTGTTAAATCGAGCTTTTGGTCATCGATTTCGCTAGCGAGTTTAGAGGGGATGCTACTATATATCAACGTCTTGGATAGACCCGTTCCTGTCAGCTCTTCCAAGGTGGCATAGTAATCTGCACTGTTAGCTGCGAAGTCCGACAGAGCATACTCTTCATCGAATTTCTCGCGGGAATCATAAGCTTCTATGTATTTTTTAATTTTCCAGTTAGCTCCGATATGTGTGATTTCAGGTGCATCGAAACCAAAGAAAGCGCGAAGCCTGTACTCTGCTTGAAGCGATTCATTCTTACGAGTCTTATTTGAGAAGAACCACTGGATGCCATTCGTTACGGGATTTAATTCAATAATATCGTCAGCAATCTTCTGAATATAAGCCGCATACTCCATCATTTTATCCCTGATTCCTTTGCCACTTCTATAGTTGGCCAGGGCGTGGATTAATGCGATATTCTCCCTGCCGCGATTGTCAGGCGACAATTTGATTGATGAGAATTTAGCCAGCTGATTCTGGAATTCATTGGTTATATTTCTGATAGATTCTAACTGCTTTTCGCCAATACCATCGATCCGAGTAAGTTCGAAGTCTGAAGCTGTAGCCAGATCCAAAAAGGTTTCCAAACCTGCATCCTTTAAGGTGGATACCCTGATGCCCGCTTTTGATTTAGAAAGTTCGTCGATTGGAACAGAGGCCAAAGAGTTTTGCGCATTAGAAAAGAGCATTCCTTCGGCTGCAGTCCTGACCAGGCCTGCCAGGATTGATTCATCCTGGACTACGGCCTGCGCCATATCATTAAGCTCCAGAAGCTCTTTGTATTTTCGCTTGACGTAATTAAAATCTATTCTACGTGGCATAATCGCTTAATAAAACTACCTTAAAGCATGGGATTAGGTTGCTTTGTTAGGAACCAAATGAACTATGCTTTTGGTCCGGCGTTAACAACGTCTTCGCTCATATTGGTGTACTGCTTGAAGTTTTCCTTAAAGCTTTCTGCCAGCTTCTTGCAGTTGTCCTTATACGCGGATTTGTCTTCCCATGTGTTTTCCGGAATGAGAAGCTCCGATGGCACACCTTCTATAGAGGTCGGTACCTGGAATCCAAAGGTTGGATCTTCAACAAACTCGGATTTCTCGATTTCTCCGGTTAATGCTGCAGTGACCATGGCGCGTGTATAACTGAGTTTCATGCGCTTTCCGGTTCCGTTCCATCCGGTGTTTACCAGGTATACGTTTGCTCCCGACTTTTCAACCTTATCCGCCAGCATATCGGCATAGACCGACGGATCGAGAGGAAGGAAAGGAGCACCGAAACATGTTGAGAAGGTTGGCACCGGTTCTACGATTCCGATTTCCGTTCCTGCTACCTTTGATGTAAATCCTGATACGAAATAGTACATCGCCTGGTTTTTATTCAGTTTGGAAATAGGGGGGATTACCCCGTATGCGTCAGCTGTCAGGAAAATGACAGTCTTCGGAACGCTCGGACTCATGCCGGACAGCTCGGCATTGGGAATGTATTCGATTGGATATCCGACTCTGGAGTTTACCGCCAATGAATCATCAAAGAAATCAAATTCCCTGGTGTCGGGATCCATGACAACATTTTCTACCAAGGCGCCAAATCTGATTGCATTATATATTTCCGGCTCACCTTCTTCTGTAAGGTTGATGCACTTGGCGTAGCAGCCGCCTTCGAAATTGAAGACAGAGTCGTCGGCCCATCCGTGTTCGTCGTCTCCGATAAGCTTTCTGTTCGGATCGGCAGAAAGGGTTGTTTTTCCTGTTCCAGAGAGTCCGAAGAATACTGCGCTGTCGCCTTCATCACCGATGTTTGCGGAACAATGCATCGGGAACACACCCATCTTCGGGAGAATATAGTTCATTACGGAGAATACGGATTTTTTGATTTCTCCGGCATACTGTGTGCCACAGATGATGACCTGCTTTTGTTCATAGTCGACCAAAATTGCAGCTTCGGATCTGGTTCCGTCGATTTCCGGGATGCATTTGAATCCAGGGGCAGCAATTATAACGTAGTCCTCTTTGAAATTGTCCAGCTCTTCCCGAGTTGGGCGTCTTAACAACTGATGAATGAATAGATTCTGAGAAGCGAACTCGTTAACAATCCTGAATCCCTTAGTGTATTTGGGATCTGCGCCTGCGAATCCATCAAAGATAAAAATTTCTTTCCCTTGG
>CADBSP010000162.1 GCA_902797405.1 uncultured Eubacteriales bacterium
ACAGATATTCCTGGAGAATGAGCTTTTCTTCTCCGGACAAAGACCTGCCATAAACGCAGGTATATCTGTTTCCCGTGTAGGAGGAAATGCTCAGATAAAAGCTATGAAAAAAGTCGCAAGCAGCATTAAATTGCAGCTTGCTCAGTATAGAGAACTTAAGAGTTTCTCGCAGTTTGGTTCGGATATCGATGAATCTACTAAGAAGCTCCTTTCCAGCGGCGAAAGATTGACCGAGGTTCTGAAGCAGCCTCAGTACTCCCCTCTCCCTGTGGAATATCAGGTGATGGTAATCTATGCCGCTGTAAACGGACACATGGATGATATTCCTGTTTCGGACATTTTGAAATTTGAAAAGGCACTCTGTCGCCTGATGGATAAGGAGTATCCCGAAGTCGGTACCGCAATCAGAGTGACCGGAGAATTCCCTGAGGACATGCAGGAGAAGCTTATCCGTGGGATTCAGGAATGCAAGGAAATTGATCTATACTAGGTTAATCGCAAATTGATTGCGAGTTAGTTGTGAGCAGGCTGCGAGTTAGTTGCAAAACAAATGCGATTTGATTTAATCCAGACATGGTGATATGTAGCTTATTCTAAAGAAAGGCGAGGCGTTTTGGCGGAACAATTACAAGCAATACAACGGAGAATCAAGAGTATAGAAAGCACCGAGAAAATCGCAAATGCCATGCAGCTGGTTGCATCGGCTAAATTGAAGCAAGCCACAAACAGGTTTAATTACAGCAGAGAGCATCTTCGTCCTTTGATAGAAACTCTGAAAAAAAAGATTGACTCCCAGGGGTATTCCACCGATTCCTCGTATTATACGAATCTGAAAACTGTAATAGACGACAGAAAGGAAATCGCCCCTACCCTTACAATCGTAATCACCGGTTGCAAGGGCATGTGCGGAAACTACAACGCATCAGTGTTAAAGGAAGTTAGCAATATTGAAGCGATGACGACCTTCCTTCCCTTGGGACTAAAAGGATATGATTATATAAAGTATCACGATTATTTTTTACTGGAAGACTATATCGTTGCACTAGAGACCTCGGGTTCCGATTCAAATTTGGATTCGGGGTCGGGTTCGGATTCTGAGGGTTCGATTGATAAAGGAATACGCTCCCGATTTAGGGATTATTACGAAATCCCTGCCGAGGAACATTCCTATCATGCCGTATTGGACCTGGCCAAAAAGATTATCGTCAGGCAGCATGCCGGCGAAATCTCCGAAGTCCATCTGGTGTACGCCGCATATAAGAATTCCATGGCATATGAGGTAGTTAACCGCATGGTTCTACCTGTTTACAATATCGACCCAAACGATGAAATTATCGCATTTATAGCGGAACTCCTTGCCCTATCTATTTATTCAGCCATAGGAGAAGCCGCTCTGAACGAATATGGCGCCAGAAGGCTCGCCATGAAGAATGCCAGCGACAATGCTGAGGAGATTTTAGGCGATTTGGAGATGAAATACCATAGAGCTCGCCAGGCACAGATAACCGATGAGCTCATAGAAATCATTTCTGGAACCGAATCCCAAGAAGCACTAGAGAAAGAAAAAAGGAAGACAAGAAGATAAATAGATAAATAGATAAATAGACAAAAATATAAATAGACAAATAGATAAATAGATAAATAGAATGCAAAGGAATATTAATATAAAAGATTGAAATAGAAGTATTAATAGAAACAGAAATAGAAATTGAAATAGAAAGATAAAGATAAAAAGAAAGATAGAGACAAACCTAAAGATAGGATTGAAGATAAAAAAGATTAGATAAGAAGTTAAATAAGTATGGAACAGATAAAAGGTACTTTGCAAAAAATAATAGGTCCGGTGGTTGATGTTAAGTTTCCGGAAGGCCATATGCCGGAGCTTCTTAATGCTATAAAAATAGAGGCGGATGATCATGTGGTTACAGCCGAGGTCGCCCAGCATCTTCGTTCCGATGAAGCTCGCTGTATCGCCCTATCCTCTACCGATGGACTTAGACGTGGAATGGTTGCCTACGATACAGGAGAACCAATAAGAGTTCCTGTCGGACCAGAAGTATTGGGGCGCCTCTTCAATGTGCTTGGAGAACCCATCGACAGAAAGGGCGAAGTCATAACAGAACTTAAGCATCCCATTCATCGTGCAGCGCCTAAATTCTCACAGCAAAACACCTCCTCGGAGATTTTTGAAACAGGTATAAAGGTCATTGACCTACTGGCTCCATATACCAGGGGCGGAAAGGTCGGTCTCTTTGGTGGTGCGGGCGTAGGTAAAACCGTACTAATCCAGGAGCTTATTAATAACATCGCCACTCAGCATGGTGGAATTTCCGTATTCTCTGGTGTCGGAGAAAGAACCAGAGAAGGAAACGATCTTTATCACGAGATGACGGACTCCGGAGTTATTGAAAAGACAGCGATGGTTTTTGGTCAAATGAACGAACCGCCGGGCGCCAGAATGCGAGTCGCCTTAACGGGGCTAACCATGGCGGAATACTTTAGGGATCAAGAGCACCAGGACGTACTTTTATTCATCGATAATATTTTTAGATTTACTCAGGCAGGTTCCGAAGTTTCCGCGCTCCTCGGCCGCGTGCCCTCTGCCGTTGGTTATCAGCCTACATTGGCAAACGAAATGGGTGCCCTTCAGGAGAGAATCACTTCCACTCTGGATGGATCTATAACTTCCGTACAGGCGATTTACGTGCCCGCGGACGATTTAACAGACCCTGCTCCTGCGACAACATTTGCTCACTTGGATGCGACCACGGTTCTGTCCCGTGCAATAACAGAGCTCGGAATCTATCCTGCGGTTGACCCACTGGAATCCACATCCAGGATTCTGGATCCACTCATCGTTGGCCCTGAGCATTACAATACTGCCCGTGAAGTTCAGGAAGTTCTGCAAAAGTATAAGGACCTTCAGGACATCATCGCAATCCTCGGTATGGAGGAATTGTCCGAAGAGGACAAACTGACTGTTGCGCGCGCCAGGAGAATTCAGCGCTTCCTTTCCCAGCCCTTCTCCGTTGCAACACAGTTCACGGGAATCGAAGGGAAATACGTTCCGATTCAGGAGACCGTATCAAGCTTCCGCCGTTTGTTGAACGGAGAATGCGATCACATTCCCGAGAACATGTTCCTCATGGCAGGAGGAATCGACGAAGTCATCGCCAATTACGAAGCTTCTAAAAAATAGTTTCCCTGTTCAGAACTAATGCAACCAAAAGCAATTTCATATTACCAGCTGCGTATGAGAAGATTGTAAACTATGAACACTTTTTCCTTAGAAATAAAAACCCCGGATGCTCTTGTCTTTTCCGGGGACGTTGAATCCTTGATTGTCCCCCGCCCCGATGGACTGGAGGGCTATCTTGCCAATCACGAACCGGTTCTGGTGGACCTGGCTCACGGAACCCTCGAAATCAAAGGTTCCGATATAGGCATACCTGAAACTGAAACCCCCATATTTCCCATCACCAAAGATCCATCAAATAAATCAATAAAGATCGAAATCACCGGCGGATTCCTCACCTTTCTTAATAACAAAGCCACGATCTTCATCCGATAGAGATAAAGCAATAATCTATTCACAATTTTATATTACATTGCAACACCAATCCCCTTCAAATACTCTTCTACATTGCAATACCTAATCCTGGTTTTTATTGATTTATTCTCTCCTCTATAGAGCACTGTCTTTTGAGTGATTTTTCCATACCTTTTCTCTATTAAATCACATTGCTCCTTATCTGCCAAAACATGATACTGCTGCGGAATCACTTCCTGGCTGTGCTTGACTTCGAATAATTCGCAAACTCCCTCATCTTCATGATAAATCACCATGTCCACTTCGCTTCGTTCCAATAAGAGTTTGAAGGCATGTTTCTTTTTCCTGTCATTTGCAAAGGCGCGCGATGTTTCGAGTAGAACAATATCCTCCATCATCCGCCCCCGAACCTCTTCCAGTATTTTTTCGCACGCAAGCTTTTTCTCTCTTTCGCTGAATGAAGCAAATGACTCATCATTCGTCAGAACGTGTACCAAGGCCTGAGCCTGACTATAACGCATGCCGGGCTGAGTAAAAAGCACATACTCCGA
>CADBSP010000163.1 GCA_902797405.1 uncultured Eubacteriales bacterium
CGGTCCTTGCTTCGGCGCAGGAGACGTTCCGGCAAATAACGGCCTCTCCCTCCGCCATGCAACCAGAAACTTCCCCAACCGTGAAGGGTCCAAACCGGGTGAAGGTCAGATCAGTACAGTTGCACTTATGGACTCCCGTTCAATCGCTGCAACAGCCAGGAACGGCGGATACATCACCGCTGCAACAGATGTTGAATACGACACAGAAAGAATCCCTTACGAATTCGATAACGAAGTATATAAGAAGCGCTGCTACTACGGATTCGGTAATCCAAAGCCGGAAGAAGAACTCATCCTTGGACCAAACATCACTGATTGGCCAAAGATGTATGCCCTTACAGATAACATGCTCCTGGAGCTTGACGCCGTAATCACAGACCCTGTAACAACGACAGACGAACTCATTCCTTCAGGAGAGACCTCTTCCTACAGAAGTAATCCTCTCCGTTTGGCAGAATTCGCACTTTCCAGAAGAGTTCCTGAATACGTTGGCAGGTCTAAGGAAGTTGCCAAACAGGAAGCAGCTAGAATCGCAGGAGAAAAACCGGCTAAGGTTATGGACATCCTGTCCAAGGTTGGAAATGCTGACGAGCTTATTCAGAACACACAGTTCGGTTCCTGCGTATACGCAAACAAACCTGGCGACGGAAGCGCTCGTGAACAGGCCGCATCCTGCCAGAAAGTTCTCGGTGGATTCGCCAACATCTGCAAGGAATATGCAACCAAGCGTTATCGTTCAAACTGCATTAACTGGGGTATCGTTCCATTCACCCTACCCGAAGGAGCAGACTTCCCATATGAAGAACTTGATTATGTATTCGTACCGGGAATCCGCGCTGCAATAGAAAACGATCAGGAAGTAATCCCTGCAAAAGCAATCAGAAAGAATGGCGATGTAGAGGACATCACACTCATCGTAAGCGGACTTACAGAAGACGAAAAGACAATAATCCTGGAAGGCTGCCTCATGAATTATTACGCAGCACAGAACAAATAAGATATATCAAAACCCTGCCGGATAGCCGCCGGCAGGGAATAGACCACTAAACAATCATGGAGGATAAAATGGAAAAGATTCAAATGACTACCCCCCTAGTAGAAATGGACGGAGACGAAATGACCAGAATCATCTGGCAGATGATTAAGGACGAACTAATCACTCCCTTTGTGGATTTAAAGACAGAATACTATGACCTGGGACTAAAGCACAGAGACGAGACTTCCGATCAGGTAACAAAGGATGCAGGCGAAGCTATTAAGAAATACGGTGTTGGCGTAAAGTGTGCAACCATCACTCCAAACGCACAGCGTATGGAAGAATACAGCTTACACGAAATGTGGAAGAGTCCTAACGGAACTATTCGTGCAATCCTGGATGGAACCGTATTCCGCGCACCTATCATAATCGACAGCATCAAACCTGTAGTTAAGAATTGGGAACTCCCTATCACAATCGCTCGTCATGCATACGGCGACCTCTATAAAGGAACCGAGTATCGCGTTCCTGAAAAAGGAAAAGCAGAACTCATCTTCACAGGAGAAAACGGTGCAACATTCCATGAAACAATCTATGACTTCGAATGCCCGGGCATCCTTCAAGGAATCTACAATAAGGACACCTCCATTGAATCTTTTGCTCACTCCTGCTTCAAATATGCTATTAATACCAAACAGGATCTTTGGTTCTCAGCAAAAGATACAATCTCCAAAAAATACGATATGAACTTCCGCAACATCTTCCAGGATATCTATGAAAAGGAATATAAGGAAGAATTCGAAAAGCTGGGATTGGAATACTTCTATACATTGATTGACGATGCTGTTGCCAGAGTTATCCGTTCCAAGGGCGGTTTCATCTGGGCTCTTAAAAACTATGACGGCGATGTAATGAGCGACATGGTTTCCACAGCATTTGGATCCTTGGCTATGATGACATCCGTACTTGTTAGCCCGGACGGAAACTTCGAATTCGAAGCTGCTCATGGCACAGTAACCAGACATTATTACAAGTATCTGGACGGAGAAGAAACTTCCACCAACCCGATGGCAACTATCTACGCATGGAGCGGCGCTCTTAAGAAGAGAGGCGAAATTGATGGACTGGCCGACCTCACCTCCTTCGGTGAAAAAATAGAAGAAGCCTGCGTTGAGACATTGAACGAAGGCATCATGACAAAGGACCTTATCGGTTTAGTTGAGGAAGGAACTCCTACTGCTGTTAATACCGAAGGTTTCATCAAAGCCGTTAGAGAAAGATTGGAAGCCAAGCTTTAATCAAACTGTTTAACACGGAATATAGACGAATACTTATACGTACATTTAGAATTGAAGTTCATTATTATCGGGAGGATTATTAATGAATATTGTAACAGAAGCCATCGCGGGCACAGTTGAATCAAATGACATTATCATTAAGATTGAGCCCACTGAAAATGATGGCATAGAAATCAATCTGACATCCAATGTAATGCAGCAATTTGGCGAACAGATAGAAAAAGTTATCAGGGAAACCCTTTCTGAATTGGGAGTAGAAAAAGCGAGAATTGAAGCCACGGACAAAGGCGCTTTAGACTGCACAATTAAAGCCCGCACAGCTGCGGCAGTCTATAGAGCAGCTCAATCCACAGATTATGAATGGAGGGCCGGAGCATGAAACTGAGACGTAGTATGATGTTTGTTCCCGGAAACAACCCGGGAATGATCAAAGACGCAGGCATCTATGGTGCAGACAGCATCATGTTTGATCTGGAGGACTCCGTTGCCTATACCGAAAAGGACACTGCTCGTTTCCTGGTATATAATGCCCTAACCACCTTGGATTACGGTGATACAGAAATCGTTGTAAGAATCAACGACCTGTCCACCGGAATAGGCATCCAGGATTTGGAGGCTATAGTTCGAGCACAACCGGATGTAATCAGACTTCCTAAGACCGAAACAGCTCAGGATGTAATTGATTGCGAAAAGGAAATAGAAAGAATCGAAAAGGAAGCCGGAATCCCTGTTGGAAAAACAGGAATGATGGCTGCCATCGAAAGCGCTGAGGGCGTGCTAAATGCCCTATCCATTGCCAAGTCATCAAAGCGTCTAATCGGCATCGCACTGGGAGCTGAGGACTATGTAACCGACTTAAAGACAACCAGAAGTGATGGAACAGAGCTGTTCTTTGCTCGCGGAATGATTCTTAATGCAGCGAGAGCCGCAGGAATAGATGCGCTGGATACAGTTTTTTCCGACGTAAACAACGAGGAAGGATTCATCGCAGAGGCAACACTCATAAAAAAGATGGGATTCTCAGGAAAGAGCATAATCAATCCCCGCCAAATTGAACCACTTCATAAGGTATTCATGCCTGCAGAAAAGGATTTAATTAAGGCACGTGCAATCATGGAAGCAATAGAAGAGGCCAATGCCAGAGGAAGCGGCGTTGCATCCCTGAACGGCAAGATGATCGATAAACCTGTTGTTACCAGAGCTCAGTACCTCTTGGAACTTGCTGAAGCAGCAAAGTAATGGAAGGAGATAATCATGGATATTGAAAAAATAAAACATATTAAGGAGATTGCCCACAACGGCCCCTTCCATCCCGAAGATGCTCTCATCTATAAAGGAAGCATCGACAAGCATGTAAAAATATTGGATTACATCCATGAAGCAATTGAAAAATCCGGTCTAAAAGACGGAATGACTATTTCTTTTCACCATCACTTCCGTAACGGCGATTTCATAGTCAACATGGTTATGGATGAGATTGCAAAGATGGGAATCAAGAATCTTACTTTGGCCGCAAGTTCCTTGGCAAGTTGCCATGCACCTCTAATCGAGCATATTAAGAACGGCGTTGTTACCCACATCGAAACCAGCGGTATGCGTGGCGAACTCGCAGAACAGATTTCCAGAGGACTTATGGACTTCCCTGTTGTCTTCCGTTCACACGGCGGACGTGCTGCAGCAATAGAACAAGGCGACCTTCATATAGACGTGGCATTCCTGGGTGCACCTTCCTGCGACCCAATCGGAAATGCCAACGGATACAATCGCGATGAAGAAGGCGCAACGATGTGCGGTTCCCTGGGTTATGCAAAGGTAGACGCAGTATATGCCGATACAGTTATTATACTTACAGATCACATTGTACCTTATCCTAACGCTCCGTACGCCATACCTGCAGTTCAGGTCGACTATATTGTTCCCGTAGATTCCGTTGGTGATCCAAATGGAATCATGAGCGGGGCAACCAGATATACCAAGGACCCGAAAGAGCTCCTTATTGCAAAGACTGCAGCAGACGTTATCGAGCATTCCGGATACCTAAAAGACGGTTTCTCCATGCAGATGGGTTCAGGTGGAGCCTCCCTGGCAACCGCCAGATTCCTCCGTGAAAAAATGGAAAACATGGGTATCAAAGCTCATTTTGCCCTAGGCGGAATCACCGGACAAATCGTCGAAATGCATGAAGCAGGCCTGATTGATAAGATTCTGGACGTACAGTCATTTGACCTTATCGCAGCCAATTCACTAAAGAATAACCGCTTCCACACTCAGATAGGCGGAAGACTCTACGCAGGATACAATAACGGTGGCGCAGCTGTAAATGCATTGGACTTTGTAATCCTATCAGCGCTGGAGATTGATACAGACTTCAATGTAAACGTTTTGACAGGCTCTGACGGTGTTATCAGAGGAGCAATCGGAGGACATCCGGATACTGCAGCAGGTGCTAAAATGTCCATAGTGGTCGCTCCGCTTACCAGAGGCAGAATCCCGTCAATTATCAAAAAGGTCAATACTGTAGTTACTCCGGGTTCAGTGGTCGATGTAGTTGTGACAGAACAAGGAATCGCTGTTAACCCCAGAAGAACGGATTTGATTGAAAAGTTAACCGAAGCAGGCATGAAGCTTTACACTTTGGAAGAGCTCAGAGAAAAAGCTGAAAGAATCGTTGGCGAACCTGCACCTATTAAATATCTGGATAACATCGTTGGCGTAGTTATGTACAGAGACAATACGGTAATCGACGTTATTCATCAAATCGATGAAGGTTAATAATCATTTTCATCCATCCTAAAGTAAATGACGGTTCCAATTGGAGCCGTCATTTCATTTATAAGCTTCTTTTGTAAGCTTAATTTGTAAATATCATTTACAATAATCATTTAGCACTTCATTGCAAAGAATCACTTTGATTATCGCGCATTTTATTTAACATCAAAGCCCTGAACGTCGGAGCCTTTATGACCGTCTACTTCGAAACTTGGGGCACTTTCCTCTGCAGCAATTTTTCCTGTATGGTCGGACTTGGCACCCATTATCTTTCTTTGTTTTTTAGCCAGGTTATTTAAACCGTTTTTTCTCTCAGCTCTACTAGTATTATCCGTGGGTCTTCTGAGCAAATCCAAATCATTCCTGGGGCCGTCTTTTTCGGCTCTTTTGCCACTCTTATTCTTATTGCGCTTGCTGTTTCCCGCAAGCTGAGCCAGAGTCACAACAATAATGATAAAAACGCCAAACAATCCACCAAAATTACTCATAAAACTGTCCTCTCTTTCACGGGCTTTCTCTAAATACAATCTTTGAAAGGGACGATTCCATTATGGAACCGTCCCCTCTTTTATGATTCAATAAACTGGTTTATTTGTCGTAGGATTCTTTTAGTGCGTTCAGGTGCTCGTAACGTTCCTTAGCCAGCTTCTCTGCCTCACTGAAAAGTTCTTCTGCCTTTTCCGGGAAGCGCTGTGTCAAAGAGTTGTAACGAACTTCACCCATCAGGAAGTCTCTGTAGCTTCCTGTTGGCTCTTTGCTATCAATGATGAGCGGATTCTCACCCTTTTCTGCCAGTTCAGGATTGAAGCGTAGCATGTTCCAGTAACCTGCCTCTACTGCCTTCTTCGTTTCTTCCTGCGCATTGTTCATGCCTGCCTTCATGCCGTGGTTGATGCATGGTGCGTAGGCAATGATTAAGGATGGTCCATCATATGCTTCGGCCTCTCTGATTGCCTGGAGTGTCTGTGCCTGGCTTGCACCCATTGCAATCTGTGCAACGTAGATGTAGCCATATGCCATGGCAATCTGTACGAGGTCTTTCTTCTTAACGGCCTTACCGCCTGATGCGAATTTAGCTACAGCACCCATCGGTGTTGCCTTTGATGACTGACCGCCGGTGTTGGAGTAAACTTCCGTATCAAATACGAGAATGTTTACATTTTCTCCGGATGCAAGTACGTGATCCAGTCCACCGTAACCGATGTCGTATGCCCAACCGTCACCACCGAAGATCCAGACGGATGGCTTGATA
>CADBSP010000164.1 GCA_902797405.1 uncultured Eubacteriales bacterium
CACAACCGCCCCCCCTCCTTCCTCTTGACTCAACACCCTCTAACCTTGCCTCGCAGGATAACGAAAGACTCATCCTTCGTTGGGTGCTAATGGGATGGGTACCACAGTCCCTGGCTCTACGGCATTCATGGATCGATGGCACTTTTCATCAAGGCTTGGATAAAAGTTATAGTTCATCCGCAGCCTATCAGACTGCTTTGATTTTCGACTCACATCATCTAATAGCTGTTTGTCTATGAGTTTCATCATACCTCTTACATATACAGACTTCTCACTCTGGCTTTCACATACGTAATAAAGAACCCCACTGCATTCAACGGGAAAATCATAGATATCCGCGCAAACTCTCCCGCACGCCTCCAAAAAGTCATAACATTTCTCTTGAATGGAGCACACTTCACTCTGTAACTGCCATCTTTGTTATGCCCCATATTGCCTGTCGTCAAGACGATGTCGAGAATCCGTTTTGCCTTTCTACTATTCGATTTCGTTTTTTTATAAAATGGCATCATTTCTTCAGGCATTCCTAGAAATTCGACAGCCAATGCACCAAACGCCTTCCATTCAGACATTACCCCCATCATCTTAATCCGCGATTCCAGAAGCCCGAAATTCAGTGATTCTCTATATGTCCACAATAGCCTGCACCAATCGCATATTTGTCTCAATCCAATTCCTTCGCCGTAAAAATGCCCTAAAAAATGAGTGAATACAATAACAATATCATTGTCAGCACTAGGAAGGAATATTTGAACATTCCCGTTTATCCAGCTCCTGACACTGCCCCTATAAAACAAATCATCCTCAACATCATCCAATCCCTTGTTAATCCTGTTGGATATTTCAGTGTACATTGTTCCATGCAGCTCCACCACCCATCTGTCGATGGTCATTCCCAGGTGCATTCGCCTTCTGTCCTCTTCGTCAACAGAAGATGCAATCTTTGTTAAGAAAGTCTTTGCCTTCTCATAATTATCTTTACTCAAATAGAAGTCAATGTCACCCGCAGATCTCCACAAAGGTCTCTCGTAGCACTGTGCCACTCCCTGCCCTTTAACCAGCAGCGTATAAATATCCTCATTGCGAAGCCTCTGTATTAGATCAGCAATAAAGGCATTCATCGCCTTGTTCCGCTGCTCAATCTGCAGGGTCTGACCAACAAACTGCAGTACGTCCGCTTGCGGAACTTTCACATCCTTTACGTGCTCCAGACCTGCCGCAACAAGACCTACGACCGACTGCTCCAAAGCTAGTCGCAAAATCTCCGAGAAGTCAACGGAACCGTATTTCCAAAATTCCACATCCTTTTCCCAAAGTCCACCTCGCAACAATGCAAGAAAAGCCTGATTATTTTTGTTAATCATTAATGATTTCCAAATACAATTCGTTATTCTCCATCTCCTTCACCACTTTTACATTGCTGGCAGAAAGAGCTGACTTATATGAAGCAACATTATCTTTTGATACCGTTTCAAACAAGCGCAGACCAAGCCCGAAACCCACTTCGTTCAGTATTTTGTTCATTGCCGTTCCTAGTCCTTTCCCTCGATAGTTTATATCCACCATCCTTCCTCGGAAGCCTTTGCCTTGGAAGAAGCAGCGGTTGAAACAATATCCAGCAATCTCACCGTTGGACTTATCCAAAAGCAGATAAGCCAGATAAGACCTGTTTCTCTGCAATCTCTTTATACTCTTGTAGTCAAACTTATGAGGATTAAAGAACGTGAAAGCCTCCGCAGGCTGATGCACGAAGAACTTTACTATCTTATCCGCCGGAACATCCCGCATCTTCACGAAGTTATACTCCTCTGGAATATTCTTAACGCGAACAGCCTTAACCTTCCTTCCGTACCGCAGCCAAAATAGCCATTCGTTCACCTTCTCTATCGCATCCCAGACAAATGGTAACTTATCTTTAAACGTATGTGCTACACTATATGCATCCAATTTCATAAACCCACAAAATAAAAGAAGATTAATATAAAACTGTAGAAGGGATATCGTTCCAATTCGTCATTGCATCAGCCTGTTCTAAATTCACAAAAACCTCTGACCTTATCAATTTTATCATTTTTTCAAAAGCATCTTTAATACCTAAGTTAGATTTGATATAGCGAACATAACGATTTTTTAATGTACCAGGTTCCTTGAAATATGACTCATATTCTTCTTTCGTCTGTATATGGGGTATCATCGATATCAAATCTCCAATATGGAAATAGGTCATATTATAATCAGACTTGTTCATTTCCGAAAGCACAAAACTTAGTGGGAAAAATCTAAAATAGCCACCACCTGAGTATGCAACATCTTTCCCTATTAGCGTTGTTGTGCTGATAGGAAACTCCTTCATTATTACTCTATTACAATAAATCATCGTAGGACTCTTCGTTCCATATTCCGGGAATCCTCCAAAATCACGTTCTGCCGGGAAAACCGAAGCATCGCGTTTAATACCACATTCAGAAAGAATCTCAAAAACATGGCTATTGCTCCTGCCAATGGAGAACGCAGGTGCCCGATAACTCTTAATCTTTTTCCCAATACACTGTTCCAACGCATCAACAGCCGTTCGGGTGTCTTCCTTAACCTCTGCTTCCGTCATTTTATTCAACCATACATGTCTGTTCGAATGGCAGCCAATCTCATGACCTCTCCTGTCAATTCGTTTTACAACATCAGGGAAATATGTAGCCATTCCCCCCACACAGAAGAAAGTCCCTTTAAAACCACGTTCATCTAATGTATTCAGTATTCTGTCAAGATACCTGTCATATACAGCATACCTGTACTTCCTGTCGCCAAAGTACTCTTTTTCCAGATACCACTCTTCTATGTCAAAAGTCAGAATATTCATGCAACATCAAAGTCCATTAATTGAAAAAACACATTGTCTTTCGTCATCTTTGGTAGTGTTCCTCCAGTCATATCAAGGAAAATCAGATGAAACGGGGAATGCTTTATAAAACTAGGCACTTTTTTATATCCAATGTCTTTTGCATTGCTTCCCATTCCTACATAAAGATTAATCGGTCTAAAGAATTTTGAGGTATCTACAATTGTTAAAACATCAGATAATTCCTGAGGAACTATCCCTAAGAATGTGTGAAGAAATGGACATTTTTTCATTTTCAATGCTGGATAATATCCCAATATTGTATTAGCATGTCTTTTATAATCACCTTCTCTGTTTACCCTCCAAGAAAGCGACTCCCTTGACCAATGAATTGAATAGGTTTTCTTTGATGATGGTCTAATTCCATCATTTATACCCAAGAGCACATCTAATTGCCCGACTTCATAGAACCCAAGATGTTTTATAAAACCGGGAAAACTATTTTCATTAGCAACTCCAATTATAAATTCGCAACCAACTTCACTAGCATACTCATAAGTTTTCTGGGCCAATTCTTTAAACAACCCCTTACCTCGATAATCAGGGTGAGTAACAGTAGCCATGCTTAATGCGCCCTTCACTAATCTATTCTCAACCAGCATCTCTATAGGTATGACGGCATAGTGTGCGACAATCACGTCTTCATCCAGTGCATTAAAAGAGATCACTTTACCGTTTGGATTATCTAAATACCAATACTTAAATAAATCTTCCTCAAAATGGTGCTTTCCTTTATAAACCACATTCTGAAGTGAAACAAGCCTTTGCATGTCTTCAGAATTGGAGAAATCTAATCTTTCTATTCTGTATTCTTCGTTCATTCTCTTCCAACAATAAATACATAGTTCGTTGTGGCACTACCACCGATATTCAGCATCATGCCATTCTTCGCATCCTTCACCTGATACTTCCCGGCCTTGCCTGTCACCTGCTTATACAGGTCAACAAACATCCTGGCACCGGAAGCACCCACAGGATGGCCACAGCCAATCAAACCGCCACTGGGGTTGATGGGCTTGGCTCCGCCAAAGGCAATGGCTCCGTTCTCCACGGCATCCCATTCCTTTCCGGGTTCGGTGATACCAAAGGCGGAGATGGCAGCATACTCGCTGGAGGTGAAGCAGTCGTGAGTTTCGAACACATCGATGTCATCCACTGTCAGTCCAGCACGCTTGTAGGCATCCAAGCAGGCCTGACGGGTCCAAGGCAGCACGTACTCGCTGTTGGCATTGTCTGCAATCTTCTTGTCAAAGAGCAGCGGAGCGGTACGGTGGCCGTAGCCCTTCACAATGGTTAAGTCTTTCAAGCCTTTCTCCAGCGCATATTTCTCTGAGCAGAGAATCACCACAGCGGCACCGTCTGTTACCTGC
>CADBSP010000165.1 GCA_902797405.1 uncultured Eubacteriales bacterium
GTTATGGTGGTGTCGTCCCATTGACTTCCTTCGTAGACCGACTTTATAGTAAGCCTGAACGAATTGGTTTCGCCTAGATCCGGGAAATAGACAACCTGTCCTGCACCATAATCTTCTGCTAATGTTACTGCATATGTCTTTCCATTCGAAAACTCTATTACTGCATCGCACACTCTACCATTGCTATAATATAGATTCTCGGTTTTTTGATAGCCATTATATATTTTAATCGCCTCAGGAATCGGAGCATCGAATGAGATTTGAATCCATTCGTCTATTCCGATTCCGGAAACTCCTTCAGACCATGCTGTTAAAAGATTGCCGTCATAAAGGTTTCTGTCCCTATAATTAACACCTCCGTCATCCGGCAAAGTGGAAGACGCCCCTACTGCTCTTTTGTACGTCTTTTCCTTTTGTTCTTCTTCTTTATTCTCATTGCTGGAAGTATCTCCGTTTTGAGAATCTCCGGACAATGCATTCTCTTCATCTAACTCGTTGGCTCCTTCATTTGCATAATAATCAGCCTTGTAATCGGATAAGCCCTTCGAACCAGCTAGCCAAATACCACCCATGATTCCCACAGGAATAATAATGCAGGCAAAGAGAATCACCATAATGATGAGATACGCTGTCTTACCCTGTTTTCTTTTCCGCTTATTTCTGTCAGATCTCATTTTAAATCCTTTAGACTAATGCTACATCCAAATTAGCCAAACCAGGAGATATCCTGTAGTTACCGCAGCCAGCGTAAATGGAACGCTGTATGACATAAATTCCTTAGTCCCAACAGTATGTCCCTCTTTTCTCAAAAGGCCTAATCCGGTGATATTTGCGCTTGCACCTATTGGCGTCAAATTGCCACCGAGCGTAGCTCCAACCAGTAGACCGAAATACATCAGATTTGGATGGATATCAATTCCACCCGCCTGAGATAGTTGTTTGGTTACAATCGCAACCACCGGAAGCATTGTAGCCGTGTAAGGGATATTGTCGATGAATGCTGAAGCAAATACAGACATCCAAACGATAATACTATAGATCAGGAATATGGAACCCTTGCTTCCGTCTCCACTTAGTCCGGCAATAGCATCACCGATTCTGCTAATAATTCCGGCTTCTGTGATTCCTCCTATTACAACAAATAAACCAGCCAGCAGAAATAACGTATAATAATCCAACTCTTTAAGCGCATTCTTTAGCGTGTTAGCGCTCTTCGTCTTTATCGTTTCACGAATGATACCTATAGCAAAGAAGAATAAGCAGATTAGTCCGTTCGTGATATCAGGTTTATAGAATTGACCGGGAGCAGCATTGTTTTTATACGGAATAAATGAAGTTGCTATTAAGGTAATCACTGTTAAGAGAAGAAGTACAGTTGGCACCTTATCCTCTACATGGGTTCTTTGATTGAGGTATACGGATGCTGTTTCCTTTCGCATCTTTAACAGTATAATAAAAGCGCTGAGCAAGGCTCCAATCTCCGTAACCCAGAACATTCCCGGTTTCCCTTCAACGAAGAAAAAGTCAGTAAAGTCCAGGTTTGCTGCCTTTGCTAAAAGAATTGATGTTGTGTCCCCCACTAGCGTTGCTGCACCCTGCAGGTTAGATGAAATCGAAATGCATATGATTGCGGGAACGGGCGAAATCTTTAGTTCCTTACATAAAGCAATCGCAACGGGTGCAACCATTAAAACGGTAGCCACGTTGTCAACAAAAGCGGATATAATGCCGGCAAAGAGCGAAAGCACTACCACAAGCCACTTCACGCTATGAAGCCTGGAAACCAGGATATCGCTCATGAGCTTTGGCATTCCGGATTCAATAAACAGGAATACGGTACCCATGGTTCCTGCAATCATCATGAGAACATTCCAGTCTATTTGAGTCAATGCTTCCATAATTCCATATTGAAAATCAGGAAACAGCCCTATCGTTCCAAGTACCACGAAAATTGTCGCGGAAGCGACAGCAACATATGGTCTTATCTTCTGAAAGGCGAACATTAATACATATGTTATAACGAATATTATTCCAGCAACTATTGTTATGCTCACTCTATTATACCCCTATATCCTTATTATGCTTTATTAATTGATTCGATTATTACAGCAATTATGATTTAAACTCATTATAACAGTTTTTTTGCCATGAACTCACCGGCCCTGAGCCCCGTGGTCCATGCGTTTTGCAAGTTGAAGCCTCCACATCTGAAATCGACATCAAGCATTTCACCGGAAAAGAATAACCCCGAAACAATTAATGATTCACCGGTTTCTTCATTTATCTCGGAAAGAGGAACGCCTCCCCTGGTTACCTGTGCCATTTCCCATCCGCGAAGTCCCTTAGGATGAAGTGCAAAACACCTTACTGTACAGCCTAGATTAAGAACGCATTCCGCCAACGGCTCCTTTACTATCGATGTAAGTGATTCTACAGGGAAAGAGTCATCGAAATCCGGTGCAAAATCAATTAGGATTTCATATTCGGATAAATCTTTTCCTTCCAGGAATCTGCTTAAATCAAAAACGCATATGCCGGAAATCCCATAGTCCGTAAACTGTATTTCTCCGTATTCCTGAAAAACGTCATTATTGTTTTTCTTTAAGGTTATGTTTGCCTTCTGACGCACTCCGGACAGATTTCTGTATAACGCTGCTTTTGGATCTTCGGAGAACTCGGTTACTTCAACTCCTGTTAGCACCGGGATAAGTGGTGTTACACTATGCCCCAGTTCTCTGGCAAATCCATAGCCGTCGCCTGTCGTCCCCATTTTGGGTTTGGACTTTCCACCGGCAGCAATTAAAACTTCTTTTGCTACTACATCAAAAGGTTCATCTTCTCCCATGTCTCCGATTACATTTCTTAAAATGCTATTTGCACCGATGCTCTTCCCATCCCACATAGAGACCCTTCGGTATGCCTTTGGTCTATTGAAGATAGTGTTTACAGTAAATGAATCATTAGCTACGCTAACCTTCGTTACTTCTCTTCTCGTGATTATTTCTACGCCTCTTTCTTCACATGCCTTTTTTAGGATGGAGACAACATCACGACCATCTTCCGAATATGGATAAATCCTCCCATCGGAATCAGTTCTGGTGAAGAGTCCGATGGCTGAAAAAAACAAGGATGTTTTTTCCCATTCCGGGCTTTTGATATTTGATAGATTGCATCTTCCGTTTCCCGAAGCAGCGACTTTATGTCCCACTTCATCAAGTTTCTCCAGAATCAAAACAGATGCATCCGGATTAATATCGGCAGCTTTGATTGCTGCAATTAATCCTGACGCACCTCCCCCTATTATGCAAATGTCACTATATACTTCTTTCATTCAGTCTCCACGCACGGCACATAAAGTGATTGCTATTAGGATAAACTTTATTTCTTAGGTTAAGAGATTGTATGCTTCCCAATACTTATCGATGGTTTTTTGAATCACATCTTCAGGCAGATTGTAATCGCTGTCCGGATTTGCTTTTAGCCAGTCGCGGACAAATTGCTTGTCGAAGCTCGGCTGGGATTTTCCCGGTTCATAGCCTTCCAAAGGCCAGAATCTGCTGCTATCCGGAGTAAGCATTTCGTCTCCGATAACAACCTCACCGTTTTCATCTATTCCAAATTCAAACTTTGTATCCGCAATAATTATCCCACGGCTTAACGCATGCTCAGCGCATTTCTTATATAGAGCAATTGTATAGTCGCGAATCTTGGTTGCATATTCCTCACCGTGTCCGGGGAATTCTTTTTCTATAACCTCTATGCTTCTCTCGAATGAAATATTCTCATCATGGTCTCCGATTTCAGCCTTTGTGCTCGGAGTATAAATGGGTTCCGGAAGCCTATCGGATTCAACCAAGCCTTCAGGGAGCTTGATACCGCAAACTTCTCCTGTCTTTTGGTAACTGGACCAACCACTTCCTGTGATATATCCGCGAACAATGCATTCAACAGGGAGCATGGTCAGTTTCCTGCACATCATGCTTCTTCCATCAAAGTCTCCTTCATGGAAGTATTCCGGCATGTCCTTTACATCGGTTGAAATAACATGGTTTGGAACTATGTCACTGGTAAAGTCAAACCAAAACTTGGACATTAGAGTAAGAACCTTTCCCTTCCCAGGAACCAGATTCTTAAGTATTACATCGAACGCGGAGATGCGATCGGTCGCAACCATAATCAGGCTGTCTCCGGCATCATAGATTTCACGAACCTTACCTTCTTTGATTGGTGCATATTTAGTCATTTAGTCCACCCTTAGCTAATCCTTTCGTTTTTAATGGAACACCCAATTATTTCATAATCTATCATTTGCGATACGATTAATTCTAAACTAGAAAAATCATTCCTATATGTTTCATGTGCAGGAAGCCCCTTAGCCTCTTACTTGCCCATTACCGTAAATAATGTATTTATAGCTGGTAAGCGCCAGAAGCCCCATAGGTCCTCTGGCATGGAGTTTCTGGGTACTTATCCCTATTTCTCCACCGAAGCCAAATTCAAAACCATCGGTAAACCTGGTAGATGCATTTACATAAACAGCAGCAGCATCCACTCTGTCCAGGAACTTCTGGGCATTGTCGTAGTTTTCCGTTACGATGGCTTCCGAATGTCCTGTATTATATTTATTTATGTGATCTATAGCTTCATCAATATCGTCGACTACTTTTATAGATATTTTTGCATCCAGGTATTCAGTTCCCCAGTCTTCTTCCGTTGCCGGGAGCACAGAACCAGCCTTTGATTCTCCGTCCTTGTTTTCCAATAAAGCATTTTCCTTAGCAATGTCCAGGGACTTATCATCGCAATGCATTTCTATATTGCTCATGGCCAGCATCCTGGTAAGTTCAGGAAGTGCTTTATCTGCAATTCCTCTGTGCACCAGAAGCGATTCGCAAGCATTGCATACGCTCATCCTCTGAGTCTTTGCATTCTTTACAATTTTCACAGCCATGTCCAGGTTTGCACTTTCGTCAACAAAGACGTGACAATTGCCAACTCCGGTCTCAATCACAGGAACTGTGCTATTCTTTACCACTGTTTGAATCAGTCCTGCTCCTCCCCTAGGAATAAGCACATCTATATAGCCGTTCATTTTCATGAACTCGGTTGCCGTTTCATGAGATGTATCTTCAATAAGCTGAACTGCGTCTTCGGTTACACCGCATGAATTAATCGCTCTTCTAAGTATATTCACTATGGCAATATTGCTGTTGATTGCATCGCTTCCGCCTTTTAGGATAACTGCGTTTCCTGTTTTAAAGCAGAGACCAAAAGCATCTGTCGTCACATTTGGACGAGCTTCATAGATGATACCTATCACACCCATCGGAACTCTCTTTTGACCAATCAGTAGACCGTTAGGGCGTTTACTCATTGAAATGACTTCACCTATTGGATCTGGGAGATTGGATATTTCCCTTAATCCCGTAGCCATGTCTTCCAGGCGACTCTCGGTAAGAAGAAGCCTGTCAAGCATATGCTCAGGCATGTCTTTTTTTCTGCCCTCAGCGAGGTCTCTTTTATTCTCACCTAGAATAAACGTAGCACTATCCATAATCGCATCTGCGCAAGCATTAAGCACTTCGTTTTTCTTACTGGTTCCAAGCACTCCCACTTCACGGGATGCCAATTTCGCCTTTTCACCGATTTCCACTAAATACATACTCACTTCTCCACAAACAACTAATGTTCTCTTTTCTACTATTAGTTTATGCTCAATTCTTTACAGGCAATTGATGTTAAATTCTCTATGAAAACCAATGTCCGCTTATCTAAGAATGTTTGATTTCCACTTCTATAATCGCACATTCTCAAATTGTATACCACTTATCTATAACACAATAGCCTATTGAATAAATTGATATCTATAGTTATAAATAATCGCCAAGTTCAAATCTTTCTATAGCATTCGACACAAACAGCGTTCCAATTGGTTCACCTGCCACAATGTGGTGAATGATATGAAAGTCATCACCGCTAGCGATAACCATATCTATTCCGGAGCCTGTAGCGATTCGAGCGGCAGTCAGTTTAGTTGCCATGCCTCCGGTTCCCGCAGTGCTTCCCGTAGAACTCTTTCCCATGGACAGTATCTGGCTATCTATGCTTGTTACCGTGCTTATGAACTCGGCATCGGGATCAGTATGGGGATCAGATGTATATAGACCGTCAATATCCGAAAGGAGAATCAAAAGATCCGCTTCTACCAAATGTGCTACAACAGCAGATAATGTGTCATTATCTCCAAACACTGCCAGAGATTCAATTTCTGAAGTAGCAACTGTATCGTTCTCATTAACAACCGGAATTACACCTAACTTCAGTAATTCCTCAAAGGTCTTCTTCGCATTGTTCGATGCTTCCTCACTAAGCAGATTATCCTTGGTAATTAAAACCTGTCCGCAGCTTTGGTTGTATTCGGCAAAGAGCTTCTGGTACATCATCATAAGTCTTGCCTGACCTACCGCTGCACATGCCTGCTTTTCTTCAATTCTGTCCGGTCTATGATCGACTCCAAGCGCAGTTCTTCCAACCATGATTGCACCTGAGGTCACCAAAACAACATCTACTCCGCTATTTCTAAGATAGCTGAGTTCTCTGACGAGTATTTCCAGCTTTATAAGGTCCAATTTGCCACTTTCCGCGTGCGTTAATGAAGATGAACCCACTTTTACCACTATGCGTTTTTTGTCGCTGAAATCTCTATTTATGGCTTTATCAAATGATTCCGATTCAGAGGAGTTATTTCCATCATGGGCATCTCTTTTTACCGATGAGTCATTCATTAACTCCAACATATCATTCTTAAGTTTTTCTCTGACCGCATCTTTTAACTTATTCTCTATCATACACACCTCTCAATTATTTCAACCCATTTATTTTATCACATTTCCCAACACTTTACTATTATAATCAACTGCTCAAACGATAATACCTGAGGAAGCGCAAAATATAACTAAAGAAATGAAAAAGAAGTCTCTGTCCAAGCCACCTTTATAATTATATTCCCTAAAAAAGTCAAAAAATAAAACAGTGCGACAGTGTTGAGGGGGAAAGAACTGCCGCACCTGCTACCTGTATGGTCATACGCCCGAAGGAGCACTTCCATACACACGCAGTATATAATACCCCATGTTACTGTTACGTGACAGCATTTTAGGGCCATATACCCTTGAATTTTTAGGCTTTTCAGCCATTTTACCAACTCGTTTTTAGCATGCTTATACCTGCCAAAAACCAAGTCGGATTATGTATTAAAACATAGTCAGTATGCTATAACGTGGAGACGGCTCCCAAAGGAGCCGTCTCCATGAGTAGTTAAGAAAGATTTATTGGTAGTATATTATCCAACAGGTTTAACATCTGTGGATACATTATCCATGGATTCGATGATCGCATCTGCCAAAGCTTCCAGTTCTGCAGCCTTATCTTCGTGGAGTGTGGATGCCAGGGATAGACGTTCGTTCAGAATCGTCATGTCTTTCATGTTCTCGTTTATGAACTTCTCAATCAAATCGCCTGACTTGCATGCCCATGTACCATTCTCAATAATAGCGCATGTTCTGTTCTGCAGGTTCAGCATTCTCATTTCATCCAGGAAGTCATGCATTACCGGATAGATGTTCAGGTTGTATGTTACGGATGCAAATACGATATGGGAATACTTAAACGCATCTGAAATCAGATATGATACGTGAGTATTTGATACGTCACGAACGTGTACGTTGGTGAATCCCTTTTCGCAGATCTTTGATGCCAGTGCCTGTGCAGCCGCTTCAGTTCCGCCGTACATGGATGCATATACGATGAGTACACCCTTCTCTTCCGGTGTGTATGTGGACCAATGATTGTACTTGTCGATGATGTACATCAGATCGGATCTCCAAAGGAGGCCATGGAGAGGAGCGATGATTTTAATCTTATCAAGTACTGTTGCAGCCTTGCCCAGGAGCAGCTGTACATGTGGTCCATACTTACCTACGATGTTTACGAGATATCTACGAGCTTCATCAATCCAGTCTCTATCATAGTTTACATCGTCATTCCAGAGCTTACCGTCCAGAGCGATGAAGGAACCAAATCCGTCAGCAGAGAAAAGAACTCCGTTAGTTACGTCTAATGTAACCATTGCTTCCGGCCAGTGAACCATCGGGGCTTCTACGCAAACCATGGTATGAGTACCAATCTGATATGTGTCACCCTCTTTTACGATAATCTGCTGATGATCGTCCACCTTGTATCCGAACTGTCTCATCATCATGTAAGCTTTTTCTGTTGCGATGACCTTACATTCAGGATAGCGAACAAAGAGTTCATACATGGAGGAGCAGTGATCCGGCTCCAGGTGGTTACATACGAAGTAATCCAGCTTTCTGCCGTCAAGCAAATATTCGATATTGTCCAAATACTGTCTGGTTACAGACCAATCTACGCCGTCAAATACAGCAGTCTCCTCATCTAGGAGGATGTATGAATTGTAGGATACGCCATATGGAATCGGATGAATATTCTCAAAGAGATGTGTCCTATGATCATTTGCACCGATCCAATATAGGTTATCAACCACTTGTCTTACGCAATGCATATTTATCTCCCTTCTTTAA
>CADBSP010000166.1 GCA_902797405.1 uncultured Eubacteriales bacterium
TTATCTGAAGTGCATCCTGTTAGGAATAGGGAGGTCGTCAGCGCTAACATCAGTGAAATGACGATACCGATCCATATCTTCTTCATGTTGGTTCCTTTCAAAAATCTTGTTATAACTATTTTATACAGCTATATTCTCGTATGCTTTAAGCTATTTCTCTAACGATATTCTCGTATGCTTTAAGATATCTCTAACTATGTTTTCAATTTATCTTTCTGCTTTATATTTATCACCATTACATATGCATGACAGTCCAGTCAGGATTGTAGTACCATCTGGTATCACCGTTCTTTATTTTAAACGCCATCTGTCTGTGCTCTGCATAAAATTCCGGATCGTAAATCCAGGTGCCGTCTTTATGTTTTATGAATGTCCAGGAATGCTCAGCACGATGACGGGTGGTGTTAACATATCCTGCAACCTGTGTGACATCATATCCCAGCGTTTTTGCCAGGATGTAGAATGTTGATGCCATTACATAACAGTCTCCGCGTCTCTTTTCGAAACCATAATTGGCGAACCATGCGGAGCCCCAACTTGGGCTGGAAGCAAAAGTGTAGTAGGGCATTGTTGCAAAATAATAAGCTGCCTTCAAATTATATCCTATTTCGTTTAAAATTGAAACTGCTTTAGTGGATATGCTATGTACGGCATAGTCATTGAAGTAGTAAGTGATATCACCTATTTTATTCCATCCGTTCTTTGCTATATTTCCGTTTTTGGTTGCTGCATATTTAGTTCCATCAAAGGTAAAGAATTGATTCTTATATAGATCTCCGTCTTTATTTGTGCAGAATAGTTTCTTTCCAACTGTTAGGAAACCATACTGTCTGACTCCGTTGGCTTTCATGCCTATAGCATCGTCTGAAATTGCCTTTGATCCGCCAAATACGGTTACCGCCTTTATTTTATTGCTTTTATAAACATACTTGTATGCGGTTTCAAAACCGGTGTCGTTCTGAGTAAGGATGATTGGAATGCCTTTGGCGTTTGCCAACACACCTCCGACCATTGCATCGGGGAAAATATCGCCCCTGGCCAAGGAGACTTCTTCGGAGTCTTTAAAGAAAGTATCAGCCACTTTTGTCGCAGTGGTATATCGGTTACTTCCGGCTACTCGTACGGGCGTTCCATAATCAGTTAACTGCTTCTCTGCCTTTTCGCTTACCGCAGAGATCCCGCCAATAATATAAATCTTACTTTTTTCATCCAAATGCTCGCTTAGGAATGCCTTTTGTGCATTCGTTATCGTTTCATATACCAGTAGAATTGGTTTGCCTAGTGCGGAAATAGAGATAGCATCCGGGAAGTTTTTGCCCGTCGTAACCAAGATATCTATATCCCACAGCTTGCGAGTATCCTCAACCTCTGCTTCATTATCATCAGGGTTTTCCGTAACGTTTTCCGATGCGTTTTCTGTATTCTCATTAGCGGTGGCGCCGTCTTCATCTATTGGATTACCATTTTCATCAACTGCAACATTACCTTCGGATTCAGCATTGTTATCCTCATTGGAATTGTTATCCTCAGCTGGTTTTGATTCTTCCTTCGCTTTAGCTTCTTCCTCTTCTTTAGTTGCCGCCTTTGCCTCTTCCTCCGCCTTTATTGCAGCTTCTATAGCCAAGATATAATCCTTGGATAGCTTGTCGGCGGCCCTAAGAATAGCCAGATTCGTATCGTAAGAAGTTTGTCCTGAAAGTCTAACTACATTTCCGTAGTTACTTAAGGATGATTCAACTTTATCGGAGACAGCCAGATTTCCACCCAGTATATAGATGGTTCCATCCGCTGATAAATTGGATTTGATATAGTTTAAGACATCGGCATTTGCGCCTGATGTAACGAGTAGAATAGGGGCTTCCGCTACGCTTGCAAGATAACTACCGGATAGGGCATCCTGCCATTTATCGCTTCTGGTTATTATGATGTTATCAAAGGAGGTCTTATTGAGTTCCTTTTTCAGTTCTTTTGCAATTGCTATGGATGTTCCAATTCTGTCATTTCCGTAAATCCTATGAACCCCTGGATCTACAGGTTTTTTAGGAACCGGATTCTCCTTAATTGGTGGGGTGGAAGAGCCTGTTGATGGTATCGCTATTATTTCGGAATTACCTTCTGTTGATTTATTGTTTGGGTCAGCAGGTTTTTCATCCAAAACTATAACATCTCTATCACCACTACTGGTAAAAGAGTATAATTCTATTTCTTCACTTTCATCAGTTATTAGATTAACTTCTACATCAGAAGATCCTGTTTCGCTAGATATATCGATGATGTCAGCAGCCTGCTTGTCAGAATCATCCTGTCCGTCCGAATCCGGTGTCTTGTACAAATCATCTTGTTCGGTCGAATCGTCCGGCTTGTCAGAATCTATTAATTGAGACTCGATTGAGGGGAATAAGCCGTCATCTTCTTCGGCAATAAGAACTGTTTGACCATCATAAGAACCAACGTCAGATGATTCTTCCGCAGATAGTTCTTCGGCGAGTGCAGATTGAGATCCAAATACACATATGAATAAGCCGATAAACAGGAACAGTATAAAGCTTCTATAAAGTGATACGGTGTTTGTTTTAGATACTTTCATTTTCTTGCTCCTCCAAAAGCAATGTGGAAATGTGAACTATGCCAAACCTCTAAGGTAGGGAACTACCCAAAGGGCCATCATTAATACGAATACGATTACTCCAACCAGATATGAAGCTTTGGACCATTTCAGTATGCTCTGTATACTGGACACCGATCTTTCGGACTTTGGAAGAACGAAGAGCTTTTCGCGTTCTGCTTTTTCTTCCGGGGAAACCTGAGTAAGAGCGGAACCGATTACCATGGCAATAATATTGAAGATGATACCTATCATGCTAGGTTCCAGATAGACGGGCAGTGTGATTCCTGCCAAACTTATATAGAGCCTAAGGGCAAAGCATCCAAGGAATCCAGCCAACATTCCGGCAAAGGCACCCGTCCTGGTTAAGCGCTTGGAAAAAACGCTGGCGAATGCAACTGGCATCCATGAGCTGGCAGCCATTGCACCTCCGAGGAACATAATCCAAAATATCGACGGTGGATTCAACAGCGCTACGGATAAAACTATTGCACTCACTATTACCATGGCGATACGACCAATATTGATTGATTTCTTGCCATGAGCATAGAAAACATCATTAGCAAAGGATGCACCTATCAGTGAAAGGAAGGTCGTTGCGGAACTGATTCCTGCGCCTAAAACACCCGTGAGCAATATTACGCCCAGAACGAGTGGCAGCATGTTCATTGATGCCCAGATAAGAACTCTGGAGGAACCTTCCATCATGTAGTTTACATTGTTAATCATGACAGAAACCAAGCCGACTATGAATTGAAGCAGGAATACACCGATGGCAGCGAAGGGGGCAGACTTTATTATTGTTTGCTCGTCCTTAGCCATCATATATCTGCTGGACTGCCATGGACCGATGGCACAAACCGACGTCCACACGATTCCGTAGTTAATACCCCATATTACATTTTCAACGCCTGTGTTATAGAGTACGCCTGGCTTTCCTGCCCAGGATAGATATTCTCTGGTATCGGGATTCGCTGCAACAGATCCGATTGCGTTGCTCCATCCACCCATCTTTGATGCGATTACAACTGCAGAGATTATTAGGGCAGAGGTGAATAGGGTGGCCATTAATGTATCAGTAATAAGAACCCCTGTCGAACCTGCGATAACGGTGATAATCGTGAATACCACCAGGGCAATGATTATGCAAATGTTGTAATCGATCCCGGTAACCGCATTCATTAGTGTTCCGATTCCTTGGATTACTGAAAGTAAATAAACAGCCATCATAGTTATGGCGGTTATGGCGGCCAATTTACGCATGGCGGTTGAAGCAAAGCGATTCCCAAAGAATTCAGGAATAGTCATCGCACCGCTTCTTCTGAGATAGCGCCCAAAGAATACACCACCGAGAATATATCCGGCGGACTGTAATCCGGCAAGCATGATTGATGTGAAAGCACCATCATAGCACTGCGCGGCATCTCCCATAAAAACACCGGTACTGGCATATGATGCAACCAGAGAACCTGCAATCAAAATCACAGGAGCTCTTCTACCTGCTACATAATAATCATTTGCATCTTTCACTTTACGGCTGACAACAATACCTATAATGATATAGATTGCCATGGAGATGCACATTCCAACGAAGTATATATTCATTGTTGTGCCTCCTTATTCTCGTTTAACTTGCTCTCAGAATCCAAAAAATCTTTATACTCTGTTTTCAGATACCTGTAAGCAAAGATTCCTGCGGCTGAAAGCCATATGCTTATTCCCAATGCCACTAATATTTCGCCCATGTAAAGTCCTTTCTTGACTATAGTTATAATAGTATTGTCTTTTTATATTTCCTTTGATTTATACTTCCTTTGATTTATACTTCCTTCAACTGTTCTTTCAGTAGTTGCCTATCGATTTTTCCATTCAGGTTCTTAGGCATTTCGTCCAGACAGACTATTCTTCTTGGAACCATGTATTCCGGAACCAGATTGGTTAAACTCTTTGTGACATCACCGGTTTCCATGGATCCGGTAAAGAATAAGACAATCCGCTTCTTGTCTGTGTCATATAGACAGCAGTTTTCATTGATTCCGTCCAGAGATGATGCAGCGGTTTCAATTTCGCCAAGCTCAATCCTATGACCCATGTGTTTAATCTGGAAGTCCTTTCTTCCCATGAATACGAACTCGCCTCTGTCATTGATTTCAGCTAAATCTCCGGTTCTGTAAATCTTTTCGGGATAAACCGTATTCACCGGATTTTGAACAAAGACAGCTGCGGTCTTTTCAGGGTCGTTATAATAGCCCATAGCTATTCCGGTACCTCTCACACATACTTCGCCGATACCCGTGGTTGTTATCTGGTCGCTTTCGTCCAGAAGGAATACGTCTTTGTTCTGGCAGGCAAAGCCCATGGGCAGCGTTTCTGTGTCTTTAAACTCGCGATCTATTTCGTAATATGTGCAGGTATCCGTAACTTCTGTAGGACCATATAGATTTACGAATCTTACAGAGGGGTATTCCTTAATCCATTTGTTGAGTTGTTTGAGTGGCATCACTTCTCCACCGAAGAAAATGTTTTCCAGTGAATCCAGGTGAGGTGAATCCAGTGCATTAAGAATGGAAATCATGGTCAGTGCAGATGGTACCCAAACCAGGGTATTTATTTTCTTTTCATGCAAGTATTCCATGAGAGGTGTAGGTAGTAAGAATTTCTCTTTTGGAATAATGTACATGGTGGCTCCGTTTCTAAGCGTCTGATAAATATCTACGACAGAGAAACTGAAGTAGAGCGGTGTCTGATTACCGAAAATATAGTGATCGTCCACGCCAAATTGCTCCGACATCCATTCCGTAAAATCCACTATTGAGCGATGAGCGATTATTACACCCTTAGGTGTCCCCGTGGATCCTGATGTAAAGAGGATATAGCAAATGTCCGTATCCAGCCTTTTGGAGGAGACCTTTTCTTGCTTTTCTTCATCGATTTCGGTCTTTAATATGTCTTCGTAATTTGCAACCAAAGCATTTTTGGCAAAACTTTTAGCTTCGTCAAAGTGGGCGTAATCAGTAATTATTAAAGCTGGATCCAAGGTGTTAATAATCTTCTCGATTCTGCTTATTGGCATTTCTGTGTCCAGAGGAACATAGAAATTTCCGCTGTATGCCGCACCTAAAAAAGAAGCGATACATTCCACGCTTTTTTTCAGAAAAACTGCAATGGGTTTTTTAAAAATGTTTTCGTTAATAATAAATGAGGAAATGGTTTTGGATTCAAATTGAAGAGTTTTATAATCGAGCTCTCTTTGCTCATCGGCAAATGCGATTTTGTTAGGATATTTGCCTGCGCTTCTGTCTAAATAATCTGTGATAAACATATGGTTCGTCTTTCTTTTAAGCGGTTATAACTACAGGGTTTATTATAATATATTTGTAGGTTATATGCAAAAAAAGATGCTCAAAACCCGAATTCAAAGAACTATGGCTGCCTGGTTCTAAAACATGAAAACAACATTCAATAAATATTAATCTACATTCAATATTTAGGAATCTGCATTCAATAGCTACGAATACATTCAATAATTCTGATTTAGTCTTTTAATAATTGCAGTTTGTGATATAATCCTATTTGCTATGAAACATATTATTAAGGCTAAAAATATCATCAAAATTGTTATATTTATTCTGGTTTTGGTTGCATCGGTTCAGTTGCTTGAATCCAGACTCTTCAAAATAAGCGATGCAAGGTCTCATCAGACCTTCAAGGGCTTTTACAGTGAGAAAAAGGATTCCCTGGATGCGGTCTATGTGGGGCAGAGCAATGTCTATCCATTCTGGAGCGCACCACTCGCATGGGAGGATTTTGGATATGCCGTCTATCCTCTGGCGGTCGGTGACATGCCTTGCCGTTCTATTAAATATGTGGTAGAGGAAGGACTAAAAACCCAATCAAAAGCTCTTTACATGATTAATCTCAATTGTTTCCTGGACGTTGAAATAAGAGCTGCCCATATTCACAATGTAACAGACTACATGAATTTCAATAAGACCAAGTTTGCTCTGATAAACGATGCACTTCCTTACATAGAGGATGCGGATTACGACAAACTGGAGTTTTTGTTCCCCATTGTAAGATTCCATACTTCTTGGAATGAGCTTAAATCTACCTCCTTTAATTATCGATATAACGGATTGAAGGGTGGTTCCACGTACTCCAATTTCCTAAGCACCATAGACGATCAGAGTGAAAGGTTTTCAGTTACTGATGGCAGGGTTAAACTGCCTGAGGGTCAGGAAGAAATCCTAAACGACCTCATGAATTATTTGGAGGAGAAGGGTGTAGAGGCTCTCTTCGTTACGGTTCCGACGTCTAATGCTAATGAATCCCTGGTTGCCCAGCTTAACTATGCAGAAGATGTTGTGAAGGAAAGAGGTTACGAGGTTTTGAACCTTTTTAACCACATGGATGATATGGGGATTAATCTAAAGAGCGACTATTACAATGCGCTTCACTTCAATGTTCATGGTTCTATAAAATTCACTGACTTTGTGAGCAAATATCTTGGCGAAAGATACGGCTTTGAAGACAAGCGTGGAAAGCCTGAATATAAGAGCTGGGATGAGGCGATAGCAGGATACCATGAGGAAATAGATCCTTTTACTTTGGACATCGAATTTGATACCGAGCAAAGAGATTATACTCTCAAGGCTCCGAAAATCAGTAGACTGACGGCGACCGGACAAAGTTTTTATTTGGCATGGGAGGAACCGGAAGAAGATGAATACCATGCCGACGGTTATTTGATTTATAGGAAACAGATAGAGAAAAACGATGAAGGTAAAGAATCTTCTGATACATCCTGGGAAAAAATCGCGGACGTCGGGAGTGAAACCAGGAGCTATGTGGATGAGAACCTGAAATTATTTAAGGTTTATCGATATGTCGTAGTTCCTTATGTTGGTAATGGCACCAACATAAAGTATGGTGAGATAAACATGGTTGGTGCTGAAGGAGAGACCAGAATTAATCCTCCGGAGATAGTATCCTTCGAAAACACTGAGTCAGGAAATAGAATAAGATGGAATCCGGTTGAGGGTGTAGATGGCTATGCAGTCGTTAGAAGGCTGGAAAACAAGGATGGCCAGAAGTTTGAAATGATTGCAGAGCTTGATCCGGAGACGTTGGAATACACCGACAGCCTTTATCAGGAAGATCAGACTTATACATATTCCGTGCGTGGATTTAAAGAATATAGCGACAAAAAGGCGGATAGAAAGTATGGATACTATAATCCAAATGGACCGACCTATGGCGATGGCGTAGCTGATTCAGAAGGAGAGGAGGACTAGTTATGAATTTCATGTCATTAATCTTCTTTCTTTTTGTAATAGGTACTGCGCTAATCTACTTCTTAGCGCCCGATAAGGTAAAGTGGGTTGTACTTCTAATTGCCAGCTACATTTTCTTCTGGTCGGTAAGCGGCATGCTGCTCTTTGTTCATATTGCAGCGGTTGTAATCACATTCATAACCGGTCGAACTATAGCAAAAGTATATGAAGAAGGCGACAGACGGGTTAGAGAGATAACAAAGAACAATCCGGACATGTCCAAGGAAGAACTTAAGCCTCTAAAGAAGTCCCAGAGGAAGGCCTCTGAAAAGAAGGCAAAGGGAGTCATGATTCTGGGCGTTGTTCTGGTCCTTTTGATTCTGGTACTTTTAAAATACCATAGCTTCTTTGGCAGTTTATTGGAACTAATTGGGGTAAATGCGCCTAAACTCAGTTTACTGCTTCCAATAGGTATTTCATTCTATACTCTACAGGCGATAGGCTATATGGTTGATGTCTATAGAAAGAATCATGATGCGGATGATAATTTATTTAAGTTCGCACTTTTCATGTCCTTCTTTCCGCAGATTGTCCAGGGTCCTTTTGCTAGATACAGCAAATTGGCTCATCAGCTTTATGAACCGCATCATTATGATTACGATAGGGTGACAAAAGGCGCACAGCTAATGATTTGGGGTCTCATAAAGAAACTGGTCGTTGCTGACAGGATGATAACAGCAGTGATTACTATATTTGATAATTATCAGGAATACTCTGGTCCGATGATTTTTATAGGTGGAGCCATGGCTTGTATTCAGATGTATGCTGATTTCTCCGGAGGAATAGATATTGCCAGGGGTGTTGCACAGATTTTGGGAATTGAGCTCGATGAAAACTTCCGTCAGCCATTCTTTGCCACATCAGTGGATGTATTTTGGAGGAGATGGCATATTTCTTTGGGCGCATGGATGAGGGACTATATCTTCTATTCCCTGACTTTATCAAAATCCTTTGCCAACATCACGAAGAAAACACAAAAGGTAATCGGACAGAATCTAGCCAAGAAATTGCCTGCTGTAATTGCCATATTCATCGTATTCTTATTGGTCGGTATATGGCATGGATCAAACCTAAAGTATTTGGCATACGGCGTTTGGAATGGAATATTCGTTTCGTCTGGCATGTTGCTGGATGACTTCTATAAGAAAACCAAGACCGGCCTAAGAATCAATCAGGAGACGTTTTCTTGGCGTGTTTTCCAGATAGTGAGAACCTTCGTAATTATTTCATTGGGTGAGCTTTTCAGCGCAGCAAAAGATCTTCCTGAGGCATTTAAGCTTTTTTCCATGCTTCCTAAAAGATGCTGGGATTTCTCATTCCTGATGGATGGCACATTAACAAAGCTCGGTATCGACAGGGCAAATTCAGTTGTTTTGGTGTTGTTCCTGGTTTTGATGTTTGTTGTTGATATTGCCCACGAAAAAGGAATCCCATTAAGGGATTCCATAGCTCGTCAGAATATAGTATTCAGATGGATGCTCTATATTGGAGCCATAATTGCAGTTCTAATCTTCGGCATCTGGGGACCCGGATATGATAGCGCCGGCTTCATATACGAGCAGTTCTAATAATTATGTTTATTCGTCTTCCAATTCCTGAACCAAATTCCAGATAGCTTCAACAGAGTCAAAGTTTTCGTTAACTAGATGCGATGGCTTGATTGTTATATCAAATTCGTCGCATAATTCGCCGACCAAGGAAATGATATCCAGTGATGCCAGGATTCTGTCTGTAACCAACTTAGCATCTGTGTTTTCAAAATCGATATCGGATCTAATACCTTTCAAAATCTCTAAAACCTTATCCATTACTGCCTCCATTCATTTACGTTTTTTGTTATATAAGTTGAACTCCAATAAACTACATATGCATTACTACATAGTCATTGTGGTAAGACCAAAGGGCTCGTCCATTTTTCACCTTAAAGGCGTAGTAGTTAGTCTCGTTATAACAGTTGGGATCATAAATCCAAGTTCCGTCATCGTGTTTAATATAGGTCCAGGAATGAGGTAGATACCAGATATTGACTGTTCCGTAGACCTGGGTGATGCTGTATCCCAAGGTTTTTGCCATGATGTAGAATGTGGCTGCATGAACTATACAGTCACCTCTTAACTTTTCGAATCCATAATTGGCAAACCAGATTGTTCCCCAGTTAGAGCTGGATGGGAAGGTATAATAGGGGAGTGAAGCTGCCCATCTAAAAGCGGCACTAAGTGTATATCCCACCTTATCTAAAACAGCGATTGCCTTTTTTGAGATGCTGTGCACCTGATAATTATCAAAGTAATAGTGAAGTTTGCCTACTTTGGCCCATCCGTTCTTAACGATTTTTCCGGATGATGTTGCGGCGTATTCCTTTCCGGCGGATTTGAAGAAGGTGTTCTTCTTCAGATTTCCGGATTCGTCGGAGAAGAAAAGATGAGATCCTATATTTAGGAA
>CADBSP010000167.1 GCA_902797405.1 uncultured Eubacteriales bacterium
ACGGAGAAAGCGCAATTGCATGAAAGAGCTAGTGCTTCCTCCAAATCCAATTCACCATGAGGCTCCATACAAGTTATGTATTCTCCATTAACCTCACGCTCTCCTTCACAATAATAATAGAAGTTTCGCCAATCCAGATTATCAATCGCTGCTGCTGCAGTAACCGTTTTGAAAATCGATCCAGGTGTCAATGTAGCAGATAAGAACCTATTAAGATATATACCGCTGGTGTCTTCATCATCCAATTCCGGAGGATCATACGGATCAAAGCTCGGACAGCTCACCAAGCAAAGGATTTCTCCAGTCTTATAATTGTAGACACCAACGGATCCTGCCTCGTAGTCAGCCAGCCACTGATATGCCACGCTACATGCATCTGCATCCAATGTAAGCATAATGTCCTGATTACTGCCTTTAAGCTTATATGTACCTGTAATCAAATTATATCCTATTAACTTATCCCTAAAGGCCGTGAGTGCGGCAGTAGAAATGTTTCCTTTGCTGTCACCAACAGAATGAATCGTAGACTTGCGGATATAATAATCTTCATTATATATAGGACCATCCTCGGTATTCTCCACCAGCAAGACTCCGTATCTGTCGTACACCTTTCCGCTCGTCAGACCTTCTCCGGAATACAGGTTTTGATTACCGTAAAAAGTAGCCCATTCGCTGCCGTGAACCACGAATCTATATATGAAAACTCCAAGCCCGATGAATAAAACTGCCGCAAGCACCAATCCAATTAGGGCTCTTCTCTCCATTCTACGCATAATCCTGCCCCTCTCCCGAATCGTTAAACTCTTCTAAGTCGTCGAATCCGAACTCAAAATCTCTTTTGAATTCTTCATCAAATCCCCTTTCGCTATCTCTATCAATCCGTCCTTCCGTCTGACCATCTACGTCATCAAAGTCCCCATACACATCGCTTAAAGTATTCCTTCTCCAACCACGCCTAGAGGAATAGCTATCCTGAGGCTTTTGCTCTTTGACCGCCATAGAAGCATCCTGCCTGTTATCCGCGGCCTTTACGAATGAAAGCATTCCCCAGGAAGCCAGCATACTGGTTCCTCCTGTAGAAAGGAAAGGAAACGTAACTCCGGTCAAAGGGAATAGATCTATTGAACCAAATACATTTAATATTGTTTGAAAGAGGAATAGCGCCATAGCAGAACATGCCGCTATAGTATAGAAGGTAGATCTTCCATTCATGATGGTTCTAAAAGCGAAAATAGATAGCGTTATAATAGAAAGAACCGTCATAGCGGCTATAATGAGTCCCCATTCCTCGGAGACAAAGCCGAAGACGAGGTCGGTCTCTGAAGCGAAGATATATTTAAGCCAGCCGTTTCCTGCCCCCACGCCTACCAGACCGCCGCTTGCCGCAGCGGACATGGTTCTGGTCTGCTGGTAACCTGAGCCATCTGCGAATTCCCAGACATGGCCCCATACTGCGAATCTGGCTGCAACATGTGATTTAAACCTAAGCACCATTAAACCACCAACAAAGGCCACACCAACTATCAAAATAAGTTTGGTGAAATCACCCTCACGCATAAATGAAATAACCAGGAATGTAACAAAGAAAATCAAAGCCGTTCCAAAGTCATTCATGAGAGCCAGGCATCCGAAGCAGAAAACAGAGAATCCCATGAATATTAATGTATTCTTTTTCTCCATGAGTTCATCCAGAGTGGCTGCACTGCCCCAAATATATGCAAGCTTCACCAGCTCAGAAGGTTGAAGCGTCAAACCACCAATCCTAACCCAGTTATTTGCTCCATTGATAGTACTCGCCAGAAGCATGGTTAAAACCAGCCCTATTCCGGCTAATATATATAGGTACTTTCTGACCGCTTTGCTCCTATCCAAGTTTCTAAGGAACCAGCACATGGAAATAAAGAGAACAACGCCCATAACAACTGTGATAAATTGCTTTAGCACAGCATCCGGGAATTTGCTAGCAGTAACCGCCAGGCTCAGCGTGGAAATAAAGAAAGCGAGGATTTCCACCTCAAATCCCCTTTGATGGAAGGTCCTAAGTCCTATTGTATAGATCCACATAAGAGCTATCATGCCACCAAAAGCCATAGGAATCTGCGAGCTGAACTCATCACCTAGGGCGATTTTAAGCTGTAAAACAGTCATCGCCTGAAACAAGGTAAGTGCCAGGAGAGAGGTCCAGGGAGACAAAAGAAAAGTTTCTCTCTTCCTCATGGCCTTATTGTTTCTTTGTTCCTCCAAACTAATTGGGAATATGGTGCAAACCGTTTCTCCCATGTAGATAGGATCCCCGGGCTCCACATACTCAAACTGGCCCTGCTTTAGGGTTTTGCTTCCTATCCTGGTTCCATTGCTGGAACCGGCGTCCATGTACTTCCATCTTCCATGGTCATCACGAGTCAACGTCCCCTGTATCCTGGAAACAGACGGATCGTTTACTACTATATCGGACCTCTTGGATCTTCCTATGGTGTTCTCCCAGTGAGTGATGGGCCTGTTAATCTGGTGAAACCCACCGTCTCTCATATTTAAATAAGCAAAAACCTCAGGGGTGCTCCTTCCGGCAAGCAAAGATGCAATCGCCTTGGATACAATAAAAAAGGCAAGCAAGATAAAGACCCACCTTGCGATTGCCGTGTATAATAAGGCTGTTCCGCCCAACCCGGAAATGCCGAGCCAGCCCAGAACATCCTGAAACCATGATTCAATTTTAGTGAAAATCTCAATCGCTGTTCCCATACCCTTTTGTTGGCTAAATGAGGTTAAATCGTGAATCCTCCGTCGACCATTAAGACCTGCCCAGTTATGAATGAAGACTTCTCGCAGTCGGCCAGGAAATACACTGCCTCTGCAACCTCATTTGGGCTCCCCAAACGCCCCAGAGGTGTAGCATCGCTTAAATCCTTCAGCTCCTCTTCCGAAAAAACCTTGTTCATATCGGTGTCTATAACACCCGGAGCAATCATGTTCACTCTTATATTGGACGGCCCTAGCTCTGCAGCCAGGCTTCTTCCAAAGCCTTCTATCCCCGCTTTTGTCGCCGCATATACCGTTTCACAGGATGCTCCCATGGAACCTCCCAACATGGAGGAGATAAAGACCATGCTGCCCGATTTTGCACTAACAAGCGACGGATAAGCGGCTATGGCTGTGTGAATAGCGCCTTTTAAATTGGCGTCTATTACATAGTCTATATCCTCTAAGCTCATAGCATCAACCGTCCCCGACTTGGAAACTCCGGCATTCACTATAACCGCATCAAAAGAATCTATTCCGAGATACTTTAGTCCTTCATTATATATATGTCCGATTCTATCAAAATCGGTCACATCCAGCTGAGAAGAAAAGATTCTCGATTTGGCTTTTGATTCCGACGCACTTTGCTCCCTTGCAGATTCGACGTCCGCCAGCTCGGCTTCCTGCCAATCTGGAAGCTCGTCAGTCAAATTTGGAAGTTCGGCTATAAGTTCACTCACCAGTTCGTCTGCAAGCGCCTTGTTTTCATTATACGTAAAAGCAACGTTCCAGCCTTCACCGGCAAACTTTCTGACACAGGAAGCTCCTATACCCCTGGAGCCACCCGTGATAAAAACCGATCTTTGATTATTCTTTGAGGATTTATTCATCTTAAAGTAGCGTGCCCAAATGCTTCATAGTTCTAATCATCTGGCAAGTGTATCCCATTTCATTGTCGTACCAGGCAACAACGCGGACTTCATAAATCTTGGTTCCGCAACGCTGTGCCAAAGTCTGAGTAGCATCAAAGAGCGAACCATATTCACTTCCTATGATGTCGCTGGATACTATTTCCTCTTCGTTATAACCGAATGACTCGTTGGCGGCAGCCTTCATGGCTTCATTGATACCCTCAACGCTTACTGTTTCCGTATCATCCTTCAATGTAGCATCCAGAATAGTCACGGAACCTGTAGGAACCGGTACTCTCTGAGCAGAACCGATTAGTTTACCGTCAAGCTCAGGGATAACCAAGCCAATCGCCGCAGCTGCTCCCGTGCTATTCGGCACAATATTTATAGCGCCTGCACGCGCACGACGGAAATTGTTTTTCTTATGAGGTCCATCCAGGAGCATTTGATCTCCTGTATAAGCATGAATCGTGGTCATGAAGCCTGTTCTAACTTCTCTATATTCATTTAGAACCTTTGCCATTGGAGCCAAACAGTTTGTGGTGCAGCTTGCTGCTGAAATCACCTGGTCATCCTTTGTCAAAGTCTCATGATTAACGCCATAGACTATAGTAGGAAGATCGTTTCCTGCAGGAGCGGAAATCAAAACCTTCTTTGCGCCTGCTCTAATATGCGCCATGGATTTTTCCTTGCTGGTATAGAAGCCGGTACACTCCAGAACAATATCAACATCCAAATCACCCCAAGGAAGCTTCTCCGCATCAGCCTCTGCATAAATCGGAATTCTCTTTCCGTCGACAGTTATAGAATGTTCATCCGAGGTTACTTCCTTATCGAAGCGCTTTTGAACGCTATCATACTTCAACAGATACGCCAGCATCTCGGTGGTTGTCAGATCATTTATTGCTACCACTTCAATTTCAGGATCATCTATAGTTTTTCTAAAAGCCATACGGCCGATTCTACCGAATCCATTAATTGCAATTTTTACACTCATCTCTTTTCTCCTTTTATTATTCTAAATTCCAGCTATTTAAATACGCCTTCTGTTCCTCGGTGAGCTCATCTATCTCAATCCCCCAGGCATCCAAACGTTTCAATGCTACGACGCTGTCGATTTCACTGCTGACGTCGATAACTTTATTTGGAAGCTTTCCTGCATTATCTTTCACATAAAGAGCAGACAGGAACTGGACAGCAAAGCTCATATCCATAATCTCAGCAGGATGGCCGTTGCTAGCAGCGATGTTTACCAGTTTGCCCTCCCCGATAACGTTGACCGTCTTAGTAACCTTATCTGAATGAGCATCATCTTTCTCCTCTGCAGCTTCAATCACATATGCGGTTATATTATCCCTAGCCTCGTATTTCCTAATACACTTTTCTTCCAGATCAGCCATATCAACCTCGCAATTGAAATGCCCGGCGTTTGACAGAATAGCTCCGTCCTTCATCATTCTCATGTAGTCAACGGTAATTGTCTTGCAGCATCCCGTTGCTGAAACAAAGATATCTCCCAGCTTTGCGGCTCTCCTCATTGGCATAACATCGTGGCCATCCATCTTGGCTTCGATAGCTTTCACAGGATCCACTTCGCAGACTATGACCTTTGCTCCCAGAGAAGCAGCCCTCATGGCGATTCCCCTGCCGCACCAACCGTAGCCTACGACAACTACTGTTTTTGATGCAACGATTAGATTCGTATTATGCATGATGCTGTCCCATGTGGACTGACCTGTTCCGTAACGATTATCAAAGAGATATTTGCAATCCGCATCATTTACAGCCACCATGGGGAATTTAAGTATTCCCTCATTTTCCATGGCCTTTAGACGAATCACTCCTGTCGTCGTTTCCTCACATCCACCTATTACATTTTCAGCCAAATCAGGTCTCTTGGTATGAAGGAGCGACACCAGGTCCCCACCGTCATCGATTATAATGTGCGGCTTGTTTTCCAGGCACATCTCTATATGCCTTTGATACTCCTCATCCGTCGCTCCGTGGTATGCGAAGACGCTAAGGCCATCATCAGCAAGCGCTGCAGCAACATCATCCTGCGTAGAAAGAGAATTGCTCCCCGTCACGTACATATCAGCGCCTGCGGAGGTTAATACCTTACATAAATATGCAGTCTTTGCTTCCAAATGAACAGAAAGAGAAATACGGAGTCCCTGAAAGGGTTTTGATTTACTGTATTCCTCCTCCAGACCGCGTAAAATGGGCATATTGTTTTTCACCCACTCAATCTTCCTGTGGCCACTCGGAGCCAAACCTATATCACGTATATCGTAACTCAATGGAATCTCCTTTTTCTATGTGTATTTTCTTTTAAAGTATACCCCACTTTTTAACAAAAATGAATACTTTGATTGAAAAAGTAAGGATACTTTAATATAATTGTAGGTAGCGTGTTTGGAGTGTAAACAAACAGAGAATGACAGAGTTTTTATTGTAATCAAAGACCCCAGAAAAGGCAATTCTGGTGACATAACAAAAGCTTTGTCCTATGAGCAAGGAGGAAACAAATTGGAAAGAAAGAATATTTGGGCAAATTACAGCTCTAAGCAACTAAAAGAATTGGAAGCCTTATGCGAAGAGTATAAAGATTACATCTCCGAAGCAAAGACAGAAAGACTATGTGTAACCAAGGCCATCCAGGATGCCGAAAAGGCAGGGTTTAAAAGCCTGGACAAACTCCTGGCATCCGGAAAGAGAATAAAAAGCGGCGACAAATTCTATGCGCAGCACATGGGTAAAACCCTCATCATGGGAATAGTAGGAAAAGAACCGCTTACTAAAGGACTGAACATTCTGGGCGCCCATATCGATTCACCCAGAATGGATTTGAAGCAGAATCCTCTCTATGAAAACTCCGACCTCGCATATCTGGATACGCATTACTATGGTGGAATCAAAAAATACCAGTGGGTTACAGTTCCCCTGGCGCTCTACGGTGTTGTAGCCAAGAAAGATGGCACTGTAATTGATGTAGCAATCGGTGACGGACCTGACGATCCAGTATTTTGCGTCACCGATCTCCTCATCCATTTGGCAGCAAACCAAATGACTAAAAAAGCAAGCGTCGTCGTTGAAGGCGAAGCCTTGGATGTTCTCTTTGGCGGACGCCCTGCCAAGGATAAATACGGAAATAAAGACGACAAAAAGAAATCAAAGGACCAGGATGAAAAGGAAACAGTAAAGGCCAATGTCCTTAACATCCTGAAAGAAAAATACGACATTGAAGAAGAGGACTTCCTCTCCGCTGAAATAGAAGTAGTTCCTGCAGGCCGTGCCAGAGACCTCGGAATCGATCGCAGCATGGTTATCGGCTACGGTCAGGACGACAGAGTCTGCGCCTTCACTTCATATAAAGCAATCCTGGACATCAAAGCACCCAAGAAGACCGCCATCTGCATTTTGACAGATAAAGAAGAAATCGGCTCAGTTGGTGCAACAGGTGCGGAGTCCCGATTCTTTGAAGATACAATGGCTGAATTGGTTAACGGCGTAGAGCCGGAACTCGGATACAGTAATACTTGTTTGGATCTTTCGCTTCGTCGCTGTCTAAGAAACTCCTGCATGCTCTCTTCAGACGTAAGCGCAGGTTTGGATCCTTGCTATGAAAACGTATTCGAAAAGAAGAATGCAGCGTACCTGGGACGTGGAATCTGCTTTAATAAATACACCGGATCCCGCGGAAAATCAGGCTCCAACGACGCCAATGCAGAGTATGTTGGAAAGATTCGTAAGGTTCTGGATGATGGCAAAGTTTCATTCCAGACCGCAGAGCTTGGAAAGGTCGACGAAGGCGGCGGCGGAACAATCGCCTACGTTTTGGCAAACTACGGAATGAACGTAATCGACAGCGGCGTCGCGGTTTTGTCCATGCACAGCCCTTGGGAAGTTGCCAGCAAAGCCGACATCTACGAAGCTTATAGATGCTATAAGGTCTTCCTGGAAAAGATGGATATGAACTAAAAGCTAGGAATCTTTCAGTCTGATAGATTTGAACTAATAGGAAAAGAGCGCAGGACTTGATGGACATTATTTTTGGTAATCCCGATGATTTGAGAACTCATACGTACTGGGAATTATATGGCCCATTACATCTTATCTGGCTGGCCGGAATTGCAATCGTTTGTATTCTGGCCTGCTTGGCTTTCAGAAAAGCCTCGCCGGAAAAACAGCAAAAGGTTCTTAAATTATTCTCCGTTTGGATTCTGATTCAGGAGATGATAAAGAACTTACTCTATTGGAGAGTCGATGCATTAACGTATGATTTACTCCCACTTCACATTTGCGGAATCAGTATAATATTCTGTCTGTGGTACGCATTTAAGCCAGGCAAATTAAATGGAGCATACATTTATGGCGTATGCCTTCCGGGAGCTTTGTCCGCCCTCATATTCAGCGACTGGACGGACCTCCCCTGGTATAATTTCTCTGCGCTTAATTCATTTACGATTCACGGAGAACTCGTCATATTCGCTATGCTGGTTCTAACCGCCGGACTTCTGAAACCGGACTTCAATCAAATCCCAAAGATGGCTATTGTGATGTACGCCCTTGCGATTCCAATCTATTTCCTGAATAAGATATGGGACACGAACTTCATGTTTATCAATTATCCGTCACCGGGTTCACCGCTCGTTCCGCTCTACGACATCTTTGGAAACGGCTACGTAATTGCAGCAGCAGTCATGCTCGTCGTCATTTGGATAATCCTCTTCCTCCCCTGGAAGCTACTATCAAAAAAGCAAGTCGACTGACGCGCAACCTTCGAGCAAATGGATATTACCTGTACCAAAACCCTTTAAAATCCGAGCGACAATAGCCCAATAGGTGCTGTTGCTCAAAGCATGAAATAATAGCCTCAATAAAAAAAGGACTTTCGGGAAGCTGGAGAACTCACCCTTCGGGCTCAAACATCTCCATCTTCCAAACGAAAGTCTTCTTTTATTTTCGGATTATTTCTATGCTCTTCGCAAAGGCACCTAATGGGCTATTGTCGCTCGGCATTGGTGTTTTGTTACAAATAAAGGGAGCCCATTCCGACTCCCTTGTATCTTTCTATTATTATCTATTGTCCTTATTGCTCTGCACTCTCTGCGGCTTTTTTGATGGCTGGAACTGTTTCAGGAACACCCCAGTACATAGGCGCATTATATTCCAATCCTTCTATGCTTGGCGCTGCGAGCATCAGCAGGCAACAGATTATGGAGAACGGGAAGGCTGTATAGACTGCACCAACTAGCCCGAAGCTTACAGATAGCCAGGCAGAGAGAATTGCCGATGTTCCTGCCAAAATTAAGTTCAGTACGAAGGATCTCGGAGTTATCTTAAATGCGCGACCATTAAGAACGAACATTAGAAGCGCACCATTGTATCCATAAAGACCGATTAGAACCGGTACATTCGGGACTCCGAAATACATTGCAACCAGCGCGCCCCAAAGTGCTCCCAAAATAGCATTTATGAAGTCGATTCTGGAAGACATGAGAAGTGCCACACCGATTATACCGGCTACAATTATTGTCGTTCCTCCGAGTAGTTCGCTAACTCCGGAATAGACAGCCTGGATGAAGGTCGCTCCATCCCACGCGGCTATATCCGATGGTGTGAGCTGCGCTGCAGAATGAGCAACAACAGTATCCGCCTGAGATATGAATCCCATGTTCTGGGCAGCAGCCATAAAGACCAATGTAGTGAATCCGAAGGGAAGCCCCAGGCCTGCAGCATTGTATTTGCTGAATACAGCAGAAAGTCCGATAGATGTAATCGTGCAGAAGATGGAAGCAAGACCAAAGAATACGAAGAACATCAGACTGATTCCTTCGTTGAACACCAGGCCTCCCATTATGACACCTGTGAGAACTGAGCAGAATGTATTGACACCTAGCCTCGAACCAATTGCCGGCGTTTTCATTATCTTTTGAAATGCGACAGAAACGATGGATGACCAGAGAGCAGCAAAGCCGACCTTTGGTGCAACCACGAAACTCCCTATCAAAAGAGCCACTCCTGAAAATGTATTGTCACTAAAAATAATCTGTGAAAATCCGCAAAGAACTGCGTCAATGAACCCAATAATAGGATTTGAGTCCGCAAGCTTTTTCCAAGCATCTAAGAATGGAAACGGACAAGAAGCAAGTGCACCCATTTTGATCCTCCCCAAATTGTATAACCTAACTCTTCTCTTTATGGACAAGCGCTTTTTTGACATACCCCAACCTATGCACAACGATTATCCGAATAATGTTGTAACACACAAATAACTATATAGCAACACTTTTTTCACTAATGTCTTGACATTTTTTAATTGCTTGTGTCAAGACACCTATTTCCTCTTTAAAAACTTGTTATTATCAACAAATTTTATATATTATTGTTGTAGATGTAGATATAATACACGCGGGATTTGCAATTTGTTATCCACATTGCGAAATAACTTGCCAAACACATTCAAAAAGAGGTATATTATACCTTATTCAGTTCATAAACAATGAGAAGCCAAGTGTCTTGTCAGACGCGTAATTGCCAAATTACGTTATGTCATGTCAGATGAATAATTACTAAATGAATGCTATGTCATGTCACATCAACAATGACTAAATGGATTCTGTGTCATGTCACATCAACAATGACTAAATGGATTCTGTGTCATGTCACATCAACAATGACTAAATGAATTCTGTGTCATGTCACATCAACAATGACTAAATGGATTCTGTGTCATGTCACATCAACAATGACTAAATGGATTCTGCGTCATGTCAGATAATATACACAGATTTGTCTTTATCGGAATAGAGGAAGTATAGAACTAAGAGGGATTGATTTAAAAATGATAGGAATAGAAAATAGTCTTGAATGGGAATGGATGCTTAGAATCTTGATTGCCGGGCTTCTGGGTGGAATAATTGGATACGAGAGACACAATAGATCCAAGGAAGCAGGAATCAGAACACACGCAATCGTTGCAATCGCCGCGGCCTTGATAATGGTTGTATCCAAATACGGATTCGTTGATGTTCCTGTTGCAGATCCTGCCAGGTTGGCAGCTCAGGTAGTTAGCGGCGTCGGCTTCCTGGGAGCGGGAATCATCTTCGTTAAAAACGATTCCGTAACCGGCCTTACGACCGCTGCAGGAATATGGGCGACATCCGCCGTTGGCCTTTGCTTGGGTGCAGGTTATTACACAATCGGAATTGCAACCAGCATCCTGATACTCCTGGTTCAGCTAATTGCACGTAGGATGTTTAGCTTCTCATCACCTAGGACATTCTTTCAGCTAAGAATAAAAATCAATAATCATAATGGATCGGGAACCATAAAGAGCATATCCGACTATTTAAAACACGCCGGTTTGGTTCAGGCAGAAAACAAGATTAACAAATCCGACAACGAAGAAGGTTGGTCACTTTATACTGAGGTCGTTACCGTAAAGGACATCGATCCCCTCTCCGTTGTAGATGACTTAGAGAAAATCCCCGGAGTAACCGAAGTCGAGATTATATAAAACTCTTCAACTATTACGAACTATCCGCGGTACTAAAGAATCCCTCGTGTGGAATTATCCGCGATACTTATTAATCAATTGTATCCAAAATATCAATCGTCCTCGCAATCAACAATCTGAAGCACGACTCTTTGTTGTGTGAGATTGAAGCCTCTCTATCTGCAATTCTCTCAAAATACATAAAAAGCCTCCAATTACTTATGATTATACATCGAAGCAACCAAAGGCGCAATGCGCATTGTGTATTTTTGCGGCAATTTATTGTGTATTTTTGTGGTGATTTATTGTGTATTTTCGCGACGGCAGTAGCATCAAATTATCAGATAAAAATGCTTCGACTGCTGCCTATTTCTACACGCCGATAGTCATCCCTATTGCCTTCATCATCTCAAACAAATCACAGCAATTCACACCAAACTCATTTGCTATATCTGGAATCTTGGCTTTCTTGCTAGGTGACTTTTCGCTCAAGTTTTTATTACTACCTTCAAATGTCACCACAGTCAAATCATTCTTTTTTGCAACGGCAATCAACCAAGCATCAGCAACTCCTGCTCTCGACCATTCAGTGAGAGCTTCAGCTGTATAGCAGTTATTATTTTGAATACTTTCTAGAATATCACCATAGTATTTAATTACATCAGCATCCAATCTAGTGAGAAAATTTCCGAGATTTATGGACTCTATCCACCTACTAAGTTCGTCATCACCCTGCAGTATTTCTTTTTTAACAACATCCAACATGGCAATTGTGCCATTTTCCATATACTTTTTCAGATTAACCCAAAAGCCTTCCGCTATACTAAATTGGTAGTACTGTCTATAGGGCGTTATTAATGAATTGGAATCCAAAATATACTTGGAGGTAATCATACTAATCCTCCAACACTCATTGCAAGATTATTAAAAGTTTTCCGATTAGTATTGGTTAGACGAAAAGCATCAGAATATAAGGTATAACCCTCCTGAACACTTTGAATTAAATAATTCAAAAATCTATGGTCTATTTTAGTGGCTTTTGTCCTATAGTAATCTCCCCCACCGTTTCTATTTGCCTTCAAGCACTTATACGCTTCAATTGCTTTCTCCACCACCTCATCATATTGGCTATCATTAATAAAACCTTTATCAAGAGCACGTCTTGCTACAACAACAGTCCCACAATTAAAAAACTTTGCTATAGAATTAATCAAATCTATTGGACTATTATTCAAAGATTCATCCCATTTTTTAATGAAAATGTCTTCTGGAATGATTATCTCGGCTGCGACAGCATTACATATTTTTTCCGTTTTAGATACATCTACATAATTATCGTTGCCACTATTATACAGGCTACTTTCCCCAATAAGTATATGGACAAATTCGTGCACCAGAGAAAATAATCTGCCATTATAAGAATCATTACTATTGATAAAGATCAATGGAGCATATTCATCAATAAGTGTAAACGCTCTAAACTCTTCAAGTGAAAGTGCTCTGTGTGTGTTATTGCCTACAACACCGTTCATCATTATTATGACACCAATCTCGCTAATTCTATTTCTCAAATAGTTAAAAGATTCATTCGCTGTTTTTTGTGTTGTGGACCAATTATCTTCAATTCCTAGAATTCCTCTTATATACTTGGCGAAATTCTTTACATTCTGCTGATTTACCTGACTGCCAACAAAATCTAACGGCTCTTGATTTTGCTGTTTGCCATAGTCTTTCATCCATTCTTGAACACTTTTCATATCATGAATGGTATCTTTTAAATTTCTACTCATCCAACCATTATCTGTACTATTAATTGTTCTGTATTCTAGAAGAGTCACGTCTTCCGCGGGAGGATTATTTAAAAAGAAGTAGCCAAAAGGTATTCCCGTTGCCTTACTGACTTGCTCTACTTGGTTAAAGGTTGGTTTTTTTTCATTATTCTGCCACTTATATAGCATATCAAGATATTTAGGTTCAATCGTATCGTTTTCTGTTTGTGCTAAAACCCAGTTTATTATATCATTACTAACTTTAACCTGCATTTTTCCTCCTTTCTTAAAATATTCCGACGACACATTCTATCTTATATATCATTACACATCGTATTATATACCGATATCCCAATTCTCTCAAGTTGCAAAACCTATCAGATATTCCACGTTATCTTTCAGGAGAATATTGAGCACAATTATTCTCCTTTAGCTAAACAGAAGGACTGTATTCTATTCGAAAACAGAATACACAAAAGAGTATCTGAAATATTTCCGATAATTGGCTAAAAATTTTTCCGACGATTGGCTATTTAGCAACACAGTTAGCAGCGCGTATTCCATAAAAGCAATCAATAGATTCTTTACCTTATTTCTTGTATTCTCTATTCAACATTTTCCACGATCGTTTTGTTGGTTCAAGTCCAAATTCATATATCTTTATATATCCGAGGAGTCTTCTTAACTATGTAGTTCATATCATTGATATCAAACTCCTTAGTAGCAAGCCATTAAGCATATTCCTCATATCCGTCACCCTTGGTTCTAAAGGCACTATCCAGAGCCTCCAAGCCTCCTACTCCACCACAGTCCTCGATTATTCCGTATCCTTTGCCTGCGATAACCCTTGGGGCTCTTTACCCGGGAGATCACAGTGTTCAAATTCAGTGACCTGTTTAATCTTTACTTCCCAACTATCACCAAAGTCATAACTAAAAATCATTTCTCCGCCACCTTCCAAATGGCGTCGCCTTAACTATTCCCCTACTCGCGTTTTATAATATCCCAGAATCGAATCCCTATGACCATTCATTCTTAAGCTCAATTCTTACGTATCTCGCATTACTCTTTTCTATGTCCTCTATCATCTCCTCAGAATCAAGATAATCAAACTTGTTGTTTCCAGTAAAGCACTCTGTCTATTTCAAAATCAAATAGATAACTTGCCTGCATCTCGAACATAGTCATTAGGATGTATGCAAGTTTAGAAAACTTCACATCATCCATAACCTGGAATTCTCTCCATATGGAAATATGAGCATCAGCTAATTCCGCTCTTAACTGCATAATAGGTTTAGATGCTATGGAAACTACCTCTCATAATTCTATATTAATTGAATCACATCGTTTTATTATGCTACACATAAAAATCATCTACAATGGCAAAGATATTAAAACCTCTTTTACAATTAATTGTACTTCGCCAATACTTACATCTATCTAATCATCGATAAAAACATCGTCATTTTGAAGTTATTTCCGTTTCATAGAATAATTCTGCCTATGGCAGCAAGAAAGGAACGCCGGAAAACTGTGTCACCTCTTTTGCATCGCCATTTTATGTATCAATTGTTACTTAATAAAACTATAGACATTGCAAGAATAATACAGTGAATCTATCCATTAATCTTAGATATGGTTGAGTATACATTCGCTTTTGTACGGGTAATAGCGGTATAATAGCTTTTTAAATTCAATTCGTTCCCGATTATTACTATATCATTAAGGATTGTTCCACCTTTTGCGCTTTTTATCGTTTCCTTGGGACCCCGCCACTCACTAATAACTCTCTTATTCTTCCCAGCATGGGAGTAATATAACAAAGTTCTAATTCCATCATCATAATTAATAGCATCTTCAAATTCAATTATCAAAAAATTGCTTTTGTCATTATTGCCATATATTTCAATATTCAGATTCTCTCTTATCCATTTACAATTATCATCCGGGCATCTAAAACTTTCATTTCTAACTTCGTCTGCTAATAGTTTCTCAAACCATTCCCCGCCACTCACTATATTTTGGTTTTCGTCTCCAAGTATAACCAAATGAATCGGGGATTCAAACAAGATTTTTGCGAATTCCTCTTTATAACCGCTTAAATCCTGAGCTTCATCAATGATAATATATGAGAATCTTTCATATAGTAATTGAATAATTTCTTTTTTGTAATTTCTAACCACATAGTAACATATGCTGTTTCTTAATTCATGAGTCAATCTCAGTTCATCCTTATCAAAAATGTGTTTTAAGAATTGTAGATTTGTTTGCTTGTCCATCAAATGTAGTTCTTCATTCTTGGTTTTCATTGTGAAATTGGTAGCTTTTGCTCTATTGTGTATCACACCATTCAAATCCACTCTTATATTCCTTACTCCTTTTAGATAATTAGGAATAGAAGAATCCTCAATAAAAGTCAGTTTTGAACCGCTACCAATTATTGGAATAGCACTTGTAAACTTTGGCAATATAAAACTTGTAAACAGAGAATCAATAGTTCTGCTTAAATGCCCTCTATCTCTTATATTTCGAACCACACTATTGGTAAACGCCAAATATAAACCATTTTCGTTATTAGACAGTATGGTCTCTGAAAGCGTGGTTTTCCCGCCTCCAGCAACAAATTTAATAACCTTTGAGTTCATGTTCAATTTCGCTGATAACGTGCCAACACGAAAAATCAATATCCTTACTTATCAAAAATTCTGCTATTGTCGTCTTTTTATTTTTCTTTGCAATTTTAATATTGCTATGTTCAGAATGTGATTTAAGAAAACCATCTTCATCTTTTATAAAACCATTATTATATAAATCAGTTTCTAACGTGTTATCAATCTCTATAATGCTAACTCCGCGATTAGCACATAGTTCTTCAAGTTTTTTAAATCTCGAGGAAGGCTGCTTCCCATCTAGAGATAGGCTCCTGTCGTTATCAGTTATAACTATTATTCTTTTGTTTAATAAGCATGCAAGTTCTATATAAGGTTCAAACATTATTCCAGCAACATTTACTACTGTCCAGTTATAGTTATTCTTATACAAATAGTGTTTTAATAACAGTTCCTCTGTATAACCTTCAACTAGAATCACGTTATCTGCGAGCATCAATTCGCTTCTTCCTGAATGCATAAAAGTATTGAGTTTCCGCTTGTTAACTTCTGTAATATCAAACATATCATGACCTTCAATATCAAGTAGTTCGTCTAATTTTAATTCATTTATGACCACTGCTGAATGCGTAGTTCCTATAACCATCGTGTTTGGCACTATTCTCAATTCACGTAGTAACGTCCTAATAAGGGCAGGATGGAGATGATTCTCTATTTCATCTATCAAAATAATAGAATAGTCGTCGTTTAAGGTATTCAGAATGATGTTAGCTATACTCTTATACCCAGATCCAATAATATAATTATGTTCCTTTTCACCGCTAACGATATAGACCTTTTCATCAGTAAAGCGAGGCTCTGAGAGTTCAATATCTAATTCTTGGTTAAATCTTCTACAAAATTCTTGGAACTCCTTGCGTTTCTCATCGATTTCTAGTTTAATAGATTTATTTGAGTCTTTAACTAGATCTTTATATCTTTCTTCCGAGCCAATAAACTTCGATATTCCAGTTATTAAGCCATCAGAATATATATCTTCTATTCTAACTAAAGGTATCATATATAAGCTTGGTATATTAATGTCATTTCTAAGTATTTCACCATCAACAGGACTTCCATTTAAAAGACTGATTTCCCTTGTATATCTACCATTTTGGCTTTTCTTTACGGTAATTACAAACCCACATTTTTTATCCAAATCTACGTCGAAATAATCTAAACTTGGTATTATCCCCGGTTCAAGCTCAACTTTTATTTGCAATGGTAATGAATCATCACTATCAAAAAAATCGCTTTTTCTAATTCTAAAATAATCTCCAGTAATAGATGCAAAAGCCAGTCTTATCCCATCCAAAAAATTACTTTTACCGGAGTTGTTTTTTCCAAACAATGCATTCAAACTACCGTTGAACTTATACCTTCTGTTAAGATTTCTGAATCTAATAAATTCGATACTCTTTATCATAATTAATCCACGTCCTAAATATATCCACTTATGAGAAATAAACAGAAAATGGCCTCTTTTCTATTGTCAAAACACATAGTACCACGCTATCTTGTTACGGTTGATTTTCCAATGATTATGTGAATAGCTCCTCCAACGTAATGATTTGGGGATAGTAACACTACTAATTATTATCCTTTAACATTCTAAATGTAGCGCCTAAAACTTTTTGCTCATAATGTCTTTCTAATTCACTAATGGTATATTCCACATAACTGACAATCAAATAAACGATTCTCCATTAACCATAATTTTAATCCGCACTATTAATAAACTTATTCCTCATAATGCCCTTTGCACGACTTCACAATGATTTCTCCATCAACAACTTCATATACCAGGCGATTGAAATCGTCTATGCGCCGGCTACAATCACCATCACGGTATTTTAATCGTTCAGGTTTTCCTTTGCCCTTAAGTACGCCATCACGTTCGATACTCTTAAGCAAATCATTTATTTTCTTCAGGGTTTTCTTGTCCTGTTGCTGCCAGCAAAGATAATCCTCCCAGCCCTCATCGGCAAATGTGATCTTACTCATTATTTAGCCATTGCCTCCAGTTCTTCCATTGTCTTGATAACGGTTTCCCCTGCAGCGATTTGCGCATTGGCACGATTGAGTTTCGCAAGATACTCACTGTTTCTTCTTGCTTTCTCAAGTTCTTGGTACTCTGCCTCCGAGAGAATGACTACATTCTGGTTCGCTTTGCGAGGTATAATTATGGCAGTACCGCTGCACGCCATGTCAAAATACTTCTTTATATTTGCTCTAACATCAACCTGTTTGGCTACTGTTACACTCATCTTATTCCTCCTATTTGGTACTATTTTAAATACTTTTTTTAGGACTATATTATAATGTCATTTATCTAATTAGTCAAATAATTACACTATACACATTAACTTCAAACATATGGAGAAAAGAAGTAGATTTCGCTAGATAATTTGTTCAAGGAATATTGACGATTCAGCTAATTATAATCATCAATATACCACAATGATGCACTATTCTCTTAGTCAAAATTTCGTCTATCTCTAATAGAACTAGCACTTACACCCATACTTGTAAAAAAGACAATGGCTGACTTCACCAATAACTATCTCAGTTTCTTATAACACACAATATTTAGGCATATTAGTAACTTCAAAATAAAGGATAGAACGATTTCAAAGTATCGTTCCAACCAAAAAAGAGAGCAGTATCTGTCAACTGAAAATGCTTCACTTATCCAATTGACAAACACAATAACCTCTTAATATAAATTATCCTCAAACTTCTCAACTAACAAAGCTGTGAGTAACCTTGTGTCCTGTTTGTCCTTTTTATATAATTTTTTAATCACTTATCATCTGAAAAACATAATGTTCTGCAACAATACACTTGACCCAGGAGAACCTTTATACATAAACGTCAGGCTATCTACACCCGTAACATCGATACTATGCATGGTTCCAGTAGCATTTATTGAAGGAATACCTCCCACTTCATAACTGCAGCGTTCTTCATCCTCATCCCTAAGAATTAAAAGTCTGTTATATCCTTCTTTATCGGAACCCGAAGCATAATAATCAAATTGCATTTTAGAGTAGTTCTTGTTTAGCACATATGTAATTGTCGATACATCCTGATCTCCCATTCCGCTAAGCATAATAACAGCCTCCCTTTCAATTCCTTCTATGTCCTTATAGCTATCTAAATCATTTACTAAGCCATGATCCAGATTAAGGTCTCTCTTCAATGTCATTTCAGAATGTAGCGGTTTAACTTCCTGATTATTAATTAGCGAATGCAGAATCAACCCACCTATAACCGTAGTGATTATAGTAATAATAGCAGCACCAATTGCTTTATTTATTTTTGTTTTTATTCTCAATTTCTTAGCCATAAAAGACTCGCTCCACCACTTTAGTCATCAAACATATTATATTTTCTAAAAGCAATTCTAATTATTATGCACTTGTAACCTGTAGTATGATTAGGAGGCCAAATTATTTCCTCCTTTCATTTAATATGCTGTATATTATCAAACAACAATGATTCTTATTTCGCTCTGTAGATATGACTATTAGAATAAATGTATTGTCATAACACTATTTGAACCGTTTGTAACATAATATCTAGGACGATACTCTTTGTGTATTTGCTATCCTCATATTATATAGTTCTAGATTTTCATTCCCGAGACCTCTACTCATTATTATTAAAATTGAAATATTCTTAAACTTGTATGTCTCTAAATCCAAGAAAGTTATTATTATCATTATCTGTTTTTATAATGAATATTCTACTTTTTACGATTTCGTCATTATTATAATCTCGTTCGCAACCAACACATGCATCGAGGAATCGTTCCTTTACTTCTTCACTATCGAAATAATAATCATAGTAATAAATAATTAATTCAGCATTACTATAAAGCAAAGTATTATATATTCTATTAAACCACCAACTATCTGTTTTTGATAAAGACATTCCATAAATAATAAATAGTTCAGTTTTATCAAATAATCGTTTATACTTTACATCATTTTGTCCCCAAAATGATTTTACCAATCTAATTTCTTTTGCAGCCTTGTTAAAGTCATCTTCAATGCCAAAGATAATTGATCTCGGTATACTTTGTTTGCCATTTGGATGGATTACATCTGCGAGCAAATATGAGGACCATACTCTATCCTGGTTATGCTTGCAATTGGTAATGTTATCTTTAGGGTTGGGATAAAAATCAAAATTACGGTCTACCGTTCTATATGGGTGTGGAACAAACTGGGTTTTATCAAGATATATATAATTATCTAATAATTGAGTGTAATTAAAATTAACAAAAAGATAGTTATATAAGTCATAATGATCGGTATTATCTGGAAAATTTATTTTCTCTTCTTTTGCCAGCTTTAAATCTGCCAAAAAAGTCGACATGCTTCTAGATGCCAGTCTGTTGCTTCGCGAGCAATTATTAATCTCTATCAATAAATCTGCGGTAACTAAATCGTTTAAATATCTCGCGAAACAGTCTGTAAGATTATTTATATCCTTTTCAAGCTTATTAGTTGGAATGATGCTATCCCTAATTATTTCTGAAATTGAGTTTTCAAAATCAGCCCAGTTTTCTTTATTCTCTTCACGATCTTTCTCCATCTTTTCATAAATCACATTACCTATATTGTGGAATCGGTAATACGTAATATAATCAAAAAAATCACAATACGAGGTCGTCTTGCCCTGCATCTTTCCGCTTCCAAATTTTCTTAGTGCGGCAATGTCAAAGCCGTTACCAACTAGCACCATAATATTATGTTGTTTTCTCAAGTCTAAATAATCCGATTTATCATACTCTACAAACATATTTCCCTTTCCTCGTATTTAAAAATATATCCGCTTTATCCCCTGCATTGATACATACAGCACTATTTATATCTGTATGTAGAGAAAAACTGCAAAACCAACTAAAAATACAAACAGTATTAAAACAGATAATAATAAATTATTCCTTGTATAATAGTTTTTCTGATACTTTTTTCTAATCTTAAATACTGGTAATTCCTTTTCCCATGATTCAAGTGCTTCACATCTGGCTTTCTCTCCTTTATAAACTTCAAATTTAAACCTTTCACTGTTCTTAATATCTAACACAGAAAAGATAATGATATAATTCGAAATAACAAAATTAAAGATAAAAAGAAAAAATAATAATAAATTATCTTCCCTATATAATGGCAACGCTCCAAATTGCAAGCAAATTAAACCCAAAATCAAAATAGTTATTACAACTGGAATATAAAACCATTTTTTTGTCTAGCTTAGTCCAGATGAATAAGTTGTTTGATAAACAGACATCCAATTCATTGGATAATTCAATGATTTTTCTTCTTTTAGGTCGATATTACTAGTAGCACTCGATGTAACACGTTTGTTAATAGTTTCCTCTATACTTGCAAGAGCACCTTTTAAAATAGCCAACTCAAAAAAATTTTTGTGCCTCATAAAAAGTTACCATCATCAGGAGTGGGGGCAAAATCCAAAACACAAGAATACTATCGCTGTCTTGTTTCCTGAATACAGAAAAAATACTAAGCGTCGTTAGTATTACTGTAAATACCATCCAATGCCCATTTTCAATAGTATCCGCTTTTTTATCCAGCGTTTCCCACTGCCGCATCAATATATTCATCTGCACATCATCTGAAATTACGCCGTTATTTTTCTGACTGTTTGCAATTATATTATCCTCCTTGTTTACATCTCGAATTAAAATATATAAAAACTTCTTCTTAGATCCTCTCGTCATACTAATAAATAATTATCACTAAGGAGCATTATTCCCTTCTTGGGTTACTTTCAGCCAAGTCTTTCAGAAAAACTGTCATTTGGTTGTATTCATCAAATGCAATTATATCAACTCGGTGTTTGTCATTAAGAAATTCACGAATAGGAGTAATTTTGTCTTTCCGTAACATAATATAGCACCGCGGTAAATCTTCTCCTTCGTTGTCCCAATTTAAAGTCATATTTAAATCACTAATAATATCCTCAAAGTGTGGATCGCTTCCTCCATATCCAGTAAATAAAACAGAATTGGTCAAAAAAATGGAATTCATGATTAACCTGAAGCCAGGATTATGTTTCATAATGGTTAGGTAGTCATCGCGAGTTAGAACGAACTGATCCAGTTTTAGGTCACTTATTTTGCCATGTGCATGGATTATGGCTGTGTTCTGGGAGTAGATAGCAATAGAAAGGTTTTGTTGTTCAACATAACTGTAGGAGCGAGTAAGCAGCGATTTATAACCTAGTTTTTTCGCAGATTTCTCTAAAAGAGAATCATAGTTAGTAGTAATAATATGTCTATAATTCGTAGATATTATATAATCATGATATTTATTCGGTTCAGCAGCATAGAAAAGTGCATTTAACTCATCGTCACAAAAGTCTGTTGTAAATGGTAATATAAAGTACACAGATTTTCGCCATCAGTAATACACAGATTCTCGCCACAAAGTGCGCAGATTTTCGCCACAAAG
>CADBSP010000168.1 GCA_902797405.1 uncultured Eubacteriales bacterium
GAGTTAATTGGATAAATGATTGATAATAGCCATGGCCTACTCGACAGTCCACCGGACTGTCTCGCTATACGGCCATGCCCTCTCGGGTTCGAATCCCTTCCTGATATAAAAAACCAACCCCCTGACGGAGGTTGCTTTTTTATGGCGGAGACGGTGGGATCGCTCAAACTTCGCCTTCTGCTCGTTTTCAGGTGAACCCACCGTGGGTCCGAATCCTTCTATCTACTTAATACAAAATGAACCCCTAAAGGGGCTCATTCTGTATTGGCGGAGACGGTGGGATTCGAACCCACGTGCCCGTTAGGGCAACCGCATTTCGAGTGCGGCTCGTTATGACCACTTCGATACGTCTCCAAAGGAATGCCAAATGAGTATAACATATAATATGGTCTTAATGCAAACATGGAAATGGATGCGCGGGGCATCCATTTCCATGTTTTTGGTTTAATACGTACTATAGTGCTTTATGTTGCCTGGCCGGCGAACTGTGTCATGTATAATTCATAGTAGCGGCCTTTTTTATCCAAAAGCTCATTATGGTTTCCGGTTTCGACTATGCTGCCTTGATCCATTACGACAATTGTGTCCGCGTCGCGAATTGTGGAGAGGCGGTGGGCAATTATTAGGCTGGTGCGTCCTTTCATAAGCCTGTACATGGCTTCCTGAATACTCTTTTCTGTTCTGGTATCGATGTTTGATGTTGCCTCGTCCAATATCAGAATGTGAGGATAGGAGAGGAAGGCACGACCAATTGTAACCAGCTGTCTTTGACCCTGGGAAAGGTTATCCCCGGAGTCTGTCAGAATTGTTCTGTAGCCATGGGGGAGAGCCCTTGCTATCTGGTCGCAACCTGAAGCTCTGGCAGCGTTATATAACTGTACTCTATTTGCATCTGGTTTGGCATAGGTTAGGTTGTTTCCTAGAGTGTCAGTGAATAGAACCGTATCCTGGAGAACTATTCCAATCAGGTCGCGGAGTTCCGGTAGAGGAATATCCTTTATGTTTATACCATCCAGGGTGATTTCGCCGCTGTCGATGTCGTAGAAGCGCATGAGTAGATTTACTATCGTCGTTTTTCCGCTTCCCGTTGAACCGACAAGGGCTATTTTCTTTCCGGACTCGACTTTTAGGTTGAAGTTCCTTATGACTTGTTTTCCGGGGACGTAGGAGAAGTTTACATTCTTGAATTCGATTACACCCTCGGTCTTTGATAGATGCTGAGTTCCTTCTTTCTTCTCTGCTGGTGCATCCAGTACATCAAAGACTCGCTCTGCGCCGGCGATTGCTGTCTGGATTTGACCATAAAGCTGCGAGAGCTCGTTTATTGGGCGGGAGAATTGCTTAGAGTAAACTATGAATGCACTGATTACACCGACTGTGATATAGCCCTTGATTGCAAAGTAGGCGCCGAATACCGCGACGACAACGAAGGAAATATTGTTAAGCATGTTCATGACAGGCCCCATGGAGCTGGAAATGATTTCCGCAATTATGCCTGTTTTTGTTAGATTGTCGGAAATCTCGGTAAAGTCCTGAACCACCGGAGCCTGCTGATTGTAGGCGGTTACAGTCTTGAAGTTTGTGACCTTCTCTTCTACGATTCCATTGATTTGTCCGAGAAGCTGCTGGCGTTTCAGGTAGTACTTTCTAATCACCTTGGATATTACCTGTGTGAAGATTACGGAGAATACTATTACTGAGCAGGAAAGTAGTGTTAATTGCCAGCTGTACCAAAGCATGACTGCAACGGTTCCTATTAATGTCATCACTCCGGAAAAGAGGGAGGACATGGATTGAGAAATGACGTTTGATATATTTTCTGCGTCGTTGGTCATGCGGCTCATCAAATCGCCGTGGGAGTGGTTGTCCAAATAGGAAACGGGGAGGTCGATAATTTTTGCAAATAGATCCGACCTCATGTTTTTAACGATTCGGGTACTTAGCTTGGCGCTGATTCGACCTTCAAAGAAGGAACATGCGCTGGCAATTAAATATATTATCACCATCGTCATTAAGATTTTAGGAACCCTGGAGAATTCCCGCATGGTGATTGCGTCTATGGATTGGCTGAGGAGGGCAGGAGCAACGATGTTAAGAACGACGGTCGTTCCAACTATGATGAATAGGAAGATGACGGTTGCGCGTTCCTTCGAGAAATAGTTAATAAGCCTTCCTAAGGTTTTCTTTTTATCTTTGGCCTGTTCTATCGGAGCACCCATGTTTCCGGGGCCGCGACCTCTACCCATCATGGACATAGGTGAAGCCTGCTGCTTGTTTTTCTGGGCGACGGCGGAGCCGCCGCCGGAATCGGCGCCATCCTCCGGATGACGAGGGAATGTCATGCTGCGGAACCAGTTCATCATGCGGCTTCACCCCCTTCCTTAAGCTGGGAGTTTACTATGTCTTCATATATTGGGCATGTGGTTATGAGTTCTTCGTGAGTTCCGTAGCCCACGAGTTTTCCGTCATCTAAAACTGCAATCTTATCTGCATATTTTAGTGTTGAAATACGCTGGGCAATTACGACCTTTGTTACGTCGGAATAGCCTTTGTCTAGTGCTGCATAGAGTGCGGCTTCTGTTTTCAGGTCGAGGGCGCTTGTGGAGTCATCGAAGATCATTATGGGGGAGTGTTTTAGAAGCGCCCGAGCGATAGCCACGCGCTGACGCTGCCCGCCGGAAAGGCTCGCGCCTTTCTCGGCGACGGCTGTGCCGTAGCCGCCCGGCTGCTCCTTTATAAAGGAGTCAGCCTGGGCGGCTTGGGCAGCGGCGACTATGTCGCTGTCCGGGGCATTTGGATTTCCCAAAGCAATATTCTCCTTTATAGTAGTGCTAAAAAGCTCGTTCTTCTGAGTTACAAACGAAACCTGATCACGTAAATACTTAAGGTCGTATTCCCTGACATCTACACCATTAATAAGGACTTGACCTTCGGTCACATCGTAGAA
>CADBSP010000169.1 GCA_902797405.1 uncultured Eubacteriales bacterium
AGTAAAGGTTATCGCCAGCGCGGAAGCTTTTCCAAACGTGGATCTTCCGTTTATGCCGGAGGAGATGGCAAGCATTTTTCAAAACGAAAATACCTTGGCAGTAATCGATGCGGGCGGTGATCCTGCGGGCGCCAAGGTTTTGGCCAGGTACAGCAATGACCTGAAAAAGAATAAAGCTGGAGTGTATTTTGTTCTAAATGCCAACAGACCTTTCACCAAAACTGTATCGGAAACGATTAAGTGCATCAGGGATATTGAAGGTGCCGCAAATATTAGAATTACAGGGATACTAAACAATACGCATCTCATGGGAAAGACGGAGATAGAGGATATTCGCGCAGGAGCTTCGCTGGCTGAAGAGGTTTCAAGGGAAACGGGAATCCCTGTGGTCGCGCATGCAGTTAGCAGGGACTTACCGGGCTCCGCTTTAGAAGAGTTCCTTATGGAAGCAGAAGGCAAAGTATTTCCGATTGACATTCATTTAAAGAAACCTTGGGAATAGAAATTATAGAGATAGTCGAAGAAGGAGAGAGATATGTTTCATGTAAGTTTTAACCGCGATGTTTGCAAAGGCTGTGAGCTTTGCATATCAGTCTGTCCAAAGAAGATTCTCGATTTGGAAAAGGAACCGAATGTGAAGGGGTATAAACCTGCCCATTGTGTGGACGAACTATCCTGCGTGGGTTGTGCCAGTTGTGCGAAGATTTGTCCCGACTCGGTTATAACCGTTTTAGAGGATCAATAAAAAACAAAAATATCGAAAAGATATTTAAGGATAAGACTGAAAGACTCTTTGAGGAATCTAATGAAGATTTAAGAGTATGTCTAAAAGATAAATAATACATAAAAAAATAAATCAAAATAATTATAAAAATACACTTGTAAAAGTTTTGACAGTCTAAATGCGAGAGAGTGGTGAATAATATGGCAAGAGAATTATGGAAGGGAAGCGAAGCGATTGCAGAGGCAGCCATCAAAGGTGGTTGCAGAGGATTCTTCGGATATCCCATTACACCTCAAAACGAAATTCCGGAATATATGTCGAAAAGGATGCCGGAGGTTGGAGGAGTTTTTGTTCAGTCAGAATCGGAACTGGCTGCTATCAACATGGTCTATGGAGCCGTAGCCTCCGGGGTTCGGGCCATGACATCTTCCTCCTCCCCCGGTATCAGCCTAAAGCAAGAAGGCATTAGCTATATGGCTGCAACGGAACTTCCGGGCGTAATTGTAAATGTGAATAGAGGCGGCCCCGGACTCGGTTCAATACAGCCATCCCAATGCGACTATTATCAGGCCACCAGAGGCGGCGGAAACGGTGACTACAGAACCATCGTATTTGCTCCTGCTGACCTTCAGGAAACCGTGGACATTATGCAGGAGGCCTTTGGTATAGCTGAGGAATACAGAACGCCGGTCTTATTTCTGGTGGATGGGTTAATCGGTCAAATGATGGAACCAATTGAATGGAGAGACATTCCAATGAGACCCGGACACGAAAAGGAATGGGCTGCCAGCGGAAGAAAAGGAAGGGATCACAACAATTTCGTCACCTCGCTTTTGATGGATACCGCGGAGAACGAGGAACAGAATCTAAAGCTTCAGCGAAAGTATGATGAGATAACAGCCAGGGAATGTCGCTATGAAGAAGTTATGACAGATGATGCGGAGATAATCATAGTGGCATACGGAACCACCGCCAGAATATCTCTTACCGCTATGGAACAGCTTAGAAATCAAGGTATAAAAGTTGGCCTGGTAAGACCAATTACACTTTGGCCATATCCGTCGGAGCCACTTTATCGCCTGGCTTGTGAGGATAGGGTAAAAGCATTCATCTCGATAGAAATGAGTTTAGGGCAGATGGTTGATGATGTTCGCTTGGCGGTTCAGGGTAAGAAGCCCGTTGATTTCTACGGAAGAACCGGCGGCATAATGCCATCAGTTGAGGAAATCGTGGCAAAGATTACAGAAATGGAGAAAGCACTATGAGAACCATATATACCAAATCCAAGGGATTAAGCGATAATGAAATGCATTACTGCCCGGGATGTTCTCACGGCATAGTTCAC
>CADBSP010000170.1 GCA_902797405.1 uncultured Eubacteriales bacterium
GTTGCTCGTAATTTCATTCTCGATAAAAAAGTAAAGGGCTTGACCTTTTTAGGTGGACCGGCTTTGATAAGCGACAATATCGCAACCAGGGAGAAAGGATTTATCGAGCTTGGAAGCGAGATTTGCTTTGTTGAGGAGGACGGTAGATTCGCTGCAAACAGGTGGTTTGAAGAAGAGAGCGGCAAGATGTATGCCCTGGGAACCGGAGTCATGGCCAGAAACACCGTGTTCACCGTTGATGGACTCAGATATGGTGCGGGCGATGACTGTGGTCTCGTAAAGGGTTTTGCTAAAATCAAGGGTAAGGAGTATTACTTCCTTCCGACTTATGCGATGCCGACAAAGATGAACACCACGTACACCTACAATTTCATTCAATCTCCTAATATCGATAAGGGACGTGCGGGTAGCGCGATAGATACTATTGTAATTCACTATTGGGGCGACGACAGTTCGACATTCGCAGGAGTTGTGAGTTGGTTCCTAACTCCGGTAAGTCGTGTCTCCGCCCATTACGTCGCAATGAGCGGCAAGGTGACCCAGATGGTTTGGGATAGCGACAGGGCTCACCATGGTGGCGGCCCCAACATCAACAAGCGTTCAATAGGAATTGAGTGTCGCCCCGCTAAAACTGCAGGCGATATGAATACGGTGGCGGAACTCATTTGTGATATCTGGGTTAGACATGGAGAGATTATTCCGCTGAGCGAACATAGAGATCATGCTTGGACGAGTTGCCCGGGAAATTGGAGTGCGGACGAAATGTATAAGCTGGCGAAGGCGATGCTTCCTAAACGCGCGATCATTTAACCGTGACAATCGCCGGACATATTCGATTGCAGAACAGAAGCAATCTCTGTATGAATTCGATTGCAGAACAGAAGCAATCTCTGTATGAATTCGGTTGCAAAACAGAAGCAATCTCTGTATATATTCGATTGCAGAACAAAAGCAATCTCTGTATGAATTCGGTTGCAAAACAAAAGCAATCTCTGTATGAATTCGGTTGTAAAACAAAAGCAATCGCCGAATGAAGACAATTATTAATGAAATAATCATAGATTCCAGTACGAGATAATACGAAAATAATTAAGATGAAATTTGTAATTCAAAGAGTAAAATCCGCAAGCGTAGAAATAGTTAGAGAAGAATCTTCGAATGAAGTTAGAGCTATTGGAGAAGGGTTCCTGGTTCTGATTGGCGTGTCACAGGAAGATATAGATGACTTCTATCAAAGGGGCAATAGGGATACGACGGATAAGATGATTCGGAAACTCGTAAACATGAGAATCTTTGAGGACGAAAATGGTAAAACGAATTTGGATATCAATTCGTTAAACGGAGAGATGCTTCTCATTTCCCAGTTTACCCTCTACGCGGATTGCAAGCACGGAAACAGGCCGAGTTTCACCGCTGCAGGGGAACCGAAGAAGGCGGAAGAACTATACGAATACATTGTTTCGGAATGCCGCAAGGCACTTGATTCGGGTGACGAAGGTGTCGCAGATAAAGGTCGACAAGCGGCAGAACCCGGCGGTGCTGAGTATAGCAACGCCGGCGACGGTTTTAGCTATGAGTCGCGAATTAAAACTGGCGAATTCGGTGCCGACATGAAAGTGAATTTGATAAACGACGGACCATTCACAATCGTCCTCGATTCCAGAGAAATATAACAGTTGCGCGATGCTTTGATAGAACTAACTTTAACTTTGATTGCGCTTTGACCGATCGCCCTCAGATTGAGAAAAAGAGAAAGGTTTATCATGATTCAGATTGATTTCTTTGATAAAGACATAGTATCAACCCTTCTTCCCATATCCACAACCAGGCCGGATAAGGTAGTTTTCCTTATTGACAAAAGAAATATTACGGGCCGCGATCCGGAGAATGTCACCCGCGCGATAAAGAACATGCTTCCAGAAACCGAAGTGGAATTCCAACCGGTTACGGTTGATGATTTGGCGGATATATATAACAAAATGAGGGAGGTCCTTAATGGCATTGAGGACTTGGGCGATGTCTGCATAGATCTGACCGGAGGCACGGAACTTATGAGTGCTTGCGGTTACAGGATTTCTAAGGAATTGGACATACTGGCAATCTATGTTGATGTGCGAAGGGAACATGTGATAAATGCAGAAACGGGTGAAGTCATTAGTCCCGTCAAACACATTTCTCTGGAGGATTGTCTGATGGCCATTGGAGCAAAAAGATTAAAGGACTCCCACGACCTGCCGGATGAAGAGGAATACGCTCGAATCCTGGGGATGAGTGAAATCATTTTCGCCAATATTGAGGACTGGTCCAAGCTTTGTCAGCATATTGCGAATACTGTGTCTACCAGCGGACAAAGAATGACGTTCCGATTAAACGATAGAATCGGAAGAACCAAAAATGGAACGCGCGCCTTGGTACAGGGCTTTATGGACAAAGGGTTCCTGGAGCGGACTGATGGAAAGACGAGAATCGGTCGTCCGGGGCTGGAGATTCTTAATGAGCTAGGTAAGGACGATAGGGCGCAGAACTCCGAGGACTTTGATGGAAATGAATTTGGAAAAGGCGCAGAAGCCGGCGCTGTCGGAAAAGGTGCAGAAACAAGCGCTGCGGATAAATATACCGATACGATTGATGGCGAGTATAGATTCACCAGCAAGAAGGCTAGGGAATACATAACCACCTACGGCACCTGGCTGGAACTTTATGTTTACATCAAAGCACTGGAGGTCTACGATGAAGCGGCTATCGGTGTGGTTATAGACTGGTATGACGGCGATCACATCGATACCCAGGACAATGAAATAGATGTTGTTGCCATGCGACGCTCAATTCCGATTTTTATTTCGTGTAAGATGAGAAAGCCCGTGTCCGGAGATCTTTATGAAGTGGGTTTTGTTGCATCCAGACTGGGCGGAAGTAGAGCAAAGGCAATCCTGGCAACAACCTACCCGGTAAAGGAAATGGGTACAAGCCCCAAGCGCATGTATCAAAGGATGAAGAAACTAAGAGTCGGTCTAATCGAGGCGGAACGCTTTAGCGAGCTTCCGGCTGCGGACGTCTTTAACCATGCGACTCAGATGACGGAATAAATTTTGCTGAATTGATAGCATTGAGGCAGATTATAGGAAGCAGGAGCCAATGTTAAAGAAGATGACACAATCCCAGAATATATAGTATAGAATGCAGAATATAGAGTATGGAATGCAGAACATAGAGTATGGAATGCAGAACATAGAGTATGGAATGCAGAACATATAGTATAGAATGCAGAATATAGAGTATGGAATGCAGAACATAGTGTATAGAATGTAGAATATAGAAGAGAAGGTGTGGTATGAGTGAGAACAGAGAGATATATGTCCGACCCTTAGAAGAGCAGGATATTCCTAAAGTGATGGATTTGCTGGAGCAGGTTAATCTGGTCCACTTTAATGGAAGACCGGATATTTTTAAGCACGACACCAAGTTCACGGAAGAAGACGTGAAGAACAGCTTTATTGGAAATGAAATGGCACCTGTCTTTGTCTGCGTGGAAGTAGATGAAGATGGCATGGAGCATGTTTTGGGACATGCGTTCTGTGAGATTCAGGAAAGCCTTGGGAATAGCGTGGTTCAGGCAAAGAGAAACCTTTATATTGACGACATTTGCGTTGACGAATCCGCTAGAGGAAGGGGAATCGGAAGAAAACTATATGAACACGTTCTTTCTTTTGCCGAAAAGGATGGCGACTTTGATTTCATAACCTTAAACGTTTGGAATTTCAACGAACCTGCATATAATTTCTATATCAATATGGGTATGAATCCTCAGAGAACCATTATGGAAAAGAAGTTGAAATAGTATCGAATGATGGGGCGGAAAATTTATTGCAGAATTTTTTGAAAAATATATAATAGCACCTTATATTTTTGCTCGAAATGTGGTATCATTATGTTTGGCGATATATCGGGGCGTGTGGGTAGTTCGTCCCATTATAGATATAGAGCACCCAAGAGGGGAATAGAGGGGAGAAGATGTATCAGTTATTTCTTTAAGAAGCAGTGTATTAGTTAGGAGGTATACTGATGGCTAAAACACAAATTGTTTCTGCAAAGGAAGCTGCATCCCATGTAAAGGATGGAATGACCATCATGCTGGGTGGCTTCATGGCTAACGGAACAGCCGAATCCATCGTTGATGAAATCGTAGCTTCCGGAGTAAAAGACCTGACAGTTATCTGCAACGATTCCGCATTTCCAAATGTAGGTATTGGTAAGATGCTTGCTGCTGGCCAGATCAAGCACCTCATCGCATCCTTCGTAGGACTTAACAAAATCGTTGCTGAGCTGACAAACTCCAATCAGTTGGAACTCACCCTTGTTCCACAGGGAACACTGGCAGAGAGAATCCGTGCAGCCGGAGCAGGCCTCGGTGCTGTTGTAACACCGACAGGTGTAAACACACCAATCGAAGAAGGCAAAGAAAAGCTCACAATCGATGGAAAAGAGTATCTCTTGGAGATGCCGCTCCATGCAGATGTAGCTATTTGCCAGGGCTATGTAGCAGATGAGACAGGTAACATTCGTTATCGTGGTTCCACCAGGAACTTCAACCCAACCATGGCTACAGCAGCTGACATCACCATATTCGAAGTGGAAGAAATCAAAGAA
>CADBSP010000171.1 GCA_902797405.1 uncultured Eubacteriales bacterium
CCCTCTGCCAGCTTATCTTCAACGGGTTTCTTTGGTGTTCCGTAGAAATTGCCGAATACTTCGGCATATTCCAGGAATCCTCCTTCATTTACTCTTTCTTCAAAGGTTTCCTTATCCAGAAAATAATAATTAACCCCATCTACTTCGCCTTCTCTGGGCGCTCTGGTAGTTGCAGAGACTGAAAGAGCTATATTTTCTGTCTCCTCCATAAGTCTCCTGCAGATGGTTCCTTTTCCTGTTCCTGATGGCCCCGAAATTATGAATAATTCACCCGGGCTGCTACAAATATGATCAATCATATATCCCTCTCACAGAACTTCTATCAACTGAAATAACCAGCATAATAGTATATCACAACATCAGTAACTATTCAACATTTTGAACCTGTTCGCGGATTTTTTCGACTTCGGCTTTTATCTTTAGCATAAGCTCCGTGACACCGAGGTCATTTGCCTTGGAACCAATAGTGTTCGCTTCTCTATTCATCTCTTGAACCAGGAAGTCCAGTCTCTTTCCATCCGGCTGCCCTGTTTCGGCGATAATTGCCTCCATCTGATCCATATGGCTGTGAAGTCTGGTAAGTTCCTCTGCTATACTGCATTTATCTGCAAAGATTGCTGCTTCCAATACGATTCTCTCTTCAGGAACTTCAGCACTGTTTCCAATCAATTCCTTAATCCTGTTACGGAGCTTCTCGGCATATGCCTTTGGTACCTCGGGAGCAACTTTTTCTATCTCTTCAACCAAAGACTTAATCTCATTTCCTCTGGAAATCAAATCCTCTGCGAGCTTCTCGCCTTCTACTATCCGCATTTCATCCAATCTTTTGGCCGCTTCCCTTACAGGAGCCAATATAGCCTTAGTCATCTCTTCTTCGTCATCGACGTCCGGCACCGCCTTTAAAACGTCCGGTAAAGATGCCAGATATTCCAATGAAATCGTTGCATCTCCATCCACGGGAACTATACTTTGGAGTTCTTTTAGACTATCCATATACTGTTTGGCAACCATTGGATTTAGTCTGATATTTAAATCATTTTCGGTTACGTTTTCAACCATTATGGATACATCCAGTTTTCCTCTGTTTACCGTTTCCTTTATCGCGGATTTAACCTTCTCCTCAGCAAAATTATACCTTCTGGGCATCTTTACATTGATATCGCAGTATCTGTGATTAACCGACTTAATCTCACACACGATATTTCTTTTTCCGTCGGAAACTTCGGCTCTTCCAAAGCCGGTCATACTCTTTATCATTTTCCCTCTCCTTCTTTGAAAATCCCTGTAATTGATGCGTTGCGCCTATCTAAACGTCACATCAACAACAAGCTATATTTTAACACAGACACTATGTTTATACAAAGCAAATGTTTGGCTTGCATGAGGTTATTTGTTTTTCTTGCATTTGGCTATTTGCTGGCTTGAATTTGGTTATTTGTTGGTTTGAATTTGGTTATTCGATGGTTTGAATTTGGTTATTTGCTAGCTTTCATTTGGTTGTTCCTTAATGTGAATCCAACCGCGATGTTTAGTATTGACATGTATTTATTACGTAATTAGAATAGATTCATGGCTTTTGATGGAATAGTTACAAGAGGAATAGTGCGGGAACTAAAAGACTTATTGGTTTTCGGAAAAATTGACAAAGTTCAGCAACCGGCAAAGGATGAGCTTCTTATTACTGTGCACACAAAAACGGGGAATCATAAGCTTTTTGCCTCCTCATCCAGCTCAGCCCCAAGGCTGCATCTTATAGAGGAAGCCCCACCAAATCCCCCTGTTCCGCCTCCATTTTGCATGCTCATGAGAAAGCATTTGGTAGGAGCCAGAATTGTCGATATAACTCAGCATGAAGCTGATAGAATCATAGAGATTTCTTTGGAAGCATTGAACGAGCTTGGCTTCACATTATCCAAAAAGCTGATTGTGGAGATAATGGGAAAGCACAGCAATATAATTCTGGTTGAGCTTAGACCGACATCGGACAGCGCCAGTACGAATCCCGTGTGCAGCAATCCGGAATTTGAAAGTATTGGTAGCACCGAATATCAGGAAATTGTGATAGACAGTATAAAACGCGTTTCTTTTGATACAAGTAGAGTCAGGCAGATTCTACCGGGTATTAAGTATTCCTATCCCCCTGCTCAGGAAAAAACACCATTCGATGAAATAACAGAGAATGAACTTAATAATCTCCCATCGGATTCCGGAATAATATTAAAAAAGATAGGTGGAATTTCGCCTCAAATAGCTGAGGAATTGGCAATTACGCCAAATAGATTTAATTACCTTAGGACATTATATAATTATGGCAAGCACTCCGGCAAAAATGCAGATTCCGTCGATATTAATGATGCATATGTCGTCGATATTAACGAAGAAGAAGACCTAAGTATTGAGAGAATCAGACCACACATATACTTGGATGATAATAATTCTCCAATCGATTTCCATATTGCAAATCTAACACAATATGAAGATTCCTGCATCAGAAAGGACTTTGATACACTCAGTCAATGCATCGATTATTATTTCGAGCATAAAGAATCCACAAATCGAATCAAGCAACGTTCTCATTCTCTATCAAAAACTCTGGATGGGCTCTTGGAGAAATACAAACTGAAACTCCAAAGATTGAATGAGGATTTATTGGCTGCAGAGGATTCCGAAAAATATAGACTCTATGGCGAGCTTTTGACTGCAAACCTGCACAATGTCACGGGCGGACTGGATAAGGTTACACTAACCAGCTATTACGATGGAAGCGAGGTCACTATTCCACTGGATCCCAAATACAGTCCATCCAAGAATGCTCAGAATTATTTTAAGAAATACGGCAAATCAAAAACTGCCGTAAAGGAAAAGAGAATCCAAATAGAAGAGACAGAAAAAGACATCCAATACCTGGAATCTGTCCAAACATCGCTTGATAATCTTACGAACCCCGAAGATATTGAATTTACACGTTCCGAGCTAGTTGAAACAGGTTATATCAGAAAGAGAAAGACAAATGAGAAGCCTCGCAAATTCAAGGCTTCGCCGCATAAATACACATCCCCTTCCGGCTTTGATATCCTAGTCGGAAGGAACAACAAAGAGAACGACGAACTTACTCTTAGAATTGCAGATAAGACAGACATCTGGCTGCATACAAAAGACATACCGGGATCACATGTAATTATTAGAACTAATGGAGAAGATCCAACAGCGGATGATATTTATTGTGCAGCATCAATTGCCGCCTGGCATAGCAAGGCCAAGGATTCGGGACAGGTACCTGTGGATTATGTTAAAGTTCGCCACGTAAAAAAACCAGCCGGAGCAAAACCCGGCATGGTTATATTTACTGATAATAGAACGGTATACGTCGAGCCCAAACTTCCCTGATATCAGACGATGTCAGATACAAATCAAATCAAATCAAACCAAATCAATCTTCATCTATATGAGTTATCTTATCTCTAATGTGCATCATTTCTGCGTCGGTTGCGGCTATCGTATCGGCGCATTTTTTTAGTTCCATAATAATCTCGTCTGCGTTTTCTATGTCCCGCTTGTACTTCATCCTGTGTTCCAAACTAGCCCAGAAATCCATTGCTACGGTTCTGATTTGAACCTCGACTCTAATAGGCCTTTTTTCATTTGAGAAGAAAATCGGAACTTCTATTATCATGTGATAACTTCTATATCCGTTTGGTTTTGGATTCTGTATATAGTCCTTCACTCTGATTAAAGTTACGTCGTCCTGCGAAACCAACATATTGGCAACATCATAAATGTCGTCTATAAATGAGCAAATAACCCTTATTCCGGCTACGTCGTTAAGGTTTTCCTGAATCGATTCCAACGTAACGGGATCACCTTGTCTCTTTAGTTTTTCAACAATATTTGAGGTCTTTTTTCTTCTTGAAAAAATATTGACTATCGGGTTTTGATATCCCCTTAGGGAGAGTTCATCATTAAGTATTTCCAGTTTGGTTCTAACCTCTCTGATAGCTGCATCATAACGCATCAAAAGGTCATCCAATTGACTCAGAGTGATTTTCGCATCTTCAAAATCCAACGGCTTAAAGTTTTCAATCATCTCCCAAAGTCTATCCTCATAATTGTTAAGTCCCATTATTTGCACCTTTGTCCTTTATTTACCAATGTTAATGCAATTAATCCGCTTCTTCTTACTTCTCTAAAACAGCTTATCGACAAATCCTTACCGTTAAATGACAAATACTTACATTTCAAAAAATAAACCTTGATTTTCTTAACTATGCTGCTCTATTATCGTCCTACAAAAAGACCTGTGCTTAGTGAAGGGGGGCTTATCGATGGTACGAAAAAACTGTTCACTATGTGGAAATATTTTTCACAACACTACATTCCGAGGGGGATATGTATGTGAAGACTGCGTTAGATTCATAAAGCAGTTGAAAAACTAATTCCGATCTGGATATGCTTCCCAGGCAGTTAATACACCTTTTAGATAATCCGAAGTCAATCAATTAATGAATTATAGCAATTACACTCCGGCACAGGTCTTTTCAACTAAATTATAACAATTTCCTGGCTTTGGTCAAAACCATCTGAAAGCGTTCCGGCAGTTCGGAAGCAAATTCCAAATACCTATTATCCAAGGTAGTAAAACCAAGTACACCGGCGTGAAGCATTTGCCCATCTGCGCCTAAGGGATCCTTCCTGGGACCGTATACCGGGTCACCTACTACAGGGTGACCTATATAAGCCATATGCACTCTAATTTGATGGGTTCTTCCGGTTTTTAATACAGCTTCGATTAGGTTATAATTGCCCAATCTTTCCAAGACAGTGTAATTAGTCACCGCAATTCTTGGCTCGATACCATTAACCGCACGTCTTAATCTGTTCTTTGGATCCCTACCTATAGGTTTATCAATTATTCCTGAGTCTTCTTTAAAACTGTTGTAGACTAGGGCAGTATATTTACGGGTAATAGTATGCTCCTTAAATTGTTTGGACAAGTCTATAAAAGATTCCTTTTTCTTTGCTACTACTATTAGTCCCGTTGTGTCCTTATCTATTCGGTGAACGATTCCGGGTCTTTCTGGATCAGATATTTCCCTCATCTCTTCCAAAAATGGAGACCCCAAGTATTCTATCAAACCATTCACTAAAGTCCCGGTTTCGTTCCCATTACCAGGATGTACTACCAATCCCTTAGGCTTATTTACTACTAAATAATACTCGTCTTCGTAGATTATTTCCAAAGGAATCCTCTGGGGAATCGGGGAAGTCTCATTGCCCTTAATAAGTGTCTCCAAATCGTCCAGAGAAACATTTACCCGATCACCTTCCCGGAGGATATACTTCTTGGAATCACATATAACTCCATTAATTGTAACATTCCCATCCGGAAAAATCTTTTGAATCTTGCTGCGAGAATAATTATTCAATTCTTTCGCTAAAAAAGAATCTATCCTTTCGCCCTCGTATTCAGATGTGATACAGAATTCCTTCTTCATTTCTTCATATCCAAAAAGGCATCAATCAGAAGGAGTCCGCAACCAACGGTTACAGCAATATCTGCCACATTAAAGATTGGCGGGAAGATGCTGAACGAAAGCATATCTGTAACTTTTCCATAAAACAATCTGTCTATTAGGTTACCTATTCCTCCTCCAAGAATGAGGGCTAGAGAAATATCAAACAGCAATGTCTTTCCTTTGAGAAAATATAGAATAAGCGCAACTATTATCACCACCGTAAACTGTACAATCGTTACTAGCATTCTTTGTCCGGCCAGGAAGCTAAAAGCCACGCCAGTATTGTTGTGATAAGATAACGAAAAGAACCCATCAATAATACTGATGCTTTGTCCTTCAGTCATCATGGTTCTTACTAATACCTTGCTGATTTGATCCAATAGAATCACAGCTATAACTACTAATCCAATGTGCATATATAAATCACGGGGCAACCATGTGCCCCGCCTCCATTAATCCTTACTAGTCACCGTTTCTGCTATTCATCCTAAGTTCAGCGTCTTTTTTTGCTATTAGTTCGTCTAATTGTTTTGCGTCAAATACCATGGTATCCTTTGCAATAGGCGAATTGGATGGAGCAGCATCTATTTGACTAAAAGCCTCGGCTTCGCTTTCAAGCCTGGCTATCATATCGTCGGTCTCGCGTATTTTTATATCATCTTCATCCTCTAAAATATCAGAGAAATTCATTACATGAGTATCCCTGGATGCTGGGATGAATTCCTTTTCAAGTTCTGAAAGTAGCCCATCGCTCTTTGTATCAAGATTTTCGAGTTCGTCCTTTAGCAACTGTCTGTACTTTGATTTGAAAAGCAAAACCTTTTCATGAAGTTCCGTACCATCCCTCATACCAAATGCTTCAGGAGAAGCATTCCTGGCATCCTGCAAGATAATCTCCGCGTCCATCTTTGCATTCTGAATAATAATGTCTGCACGTTTCTCCGCACTGTCGGAAATATCCTTCATCAGTTTTTTTGCCGATTCCAGAGTCTCCATGACTTTTTTCTGTGATTTTTTATGCTCTTCGATCTCCAGTTTTAGTTCCTCGTTCTCGTTTCTAAGAACTTCTAAATTGGAAAGCAAATCCTGCATATCCAGAATAATTAAATCCAAAAACTCATCAACTTCGTCTCTGTCGTAACCCCTCACACTACGAGAAAATTCCTTTAATTCGATTTCTTGTGGTGTAACCATAACTCTCTCCTTTTAATCCCAATAATTAACCAACGATCAATCATCAATTGTTATATAAAGCGGTCTCTATTATCTGAGTTCCGCCCCTTTTACTGCCTGCTGTGCCGCAACGGAAACATTATCCGGAGTGAAGATGAAAATATTATTGGCTATTTTTTGGACATTGCCATCCAGCGCGTAAGTGGCACCACTCAGGAAATCAAAAATCTTTCTGGCTGTTTCCGTTTCCAGCTTCTCCAGATTAATAATAATAGGCTTACGGGATTTCAAA
>CADBSP010000172.1 GCA_902797405.1 uncultured Eubacteriales bacterium
CATGGTACGCATTGTAAAGAGGCGCGCGAGGATCTTTATCATGAGTATATTATAGGATACTTAAACATATAATTCAAGCATCGATTCTGGCACCCTGTGACGCGACTAATCAAAACATGCAAAGAAAAGCATCGGCGACAACAGATTTTCAAAAGTTATGGTAGTCGGCGGTACATCCGCAGTTTCTGATGCACTGGTTGGAAAAATCCTGGCATTCTGGAATCAGGAATAATATCGCGACACACCAAAAACACATCCTTGAATTATTATTTGGAAAACAACTTCCAAACAATACGATGTGATTTGAGGTGATAGCGATGAAAAGAATTAAAGACGCAAAGAAAACAATAACCCGGAATGCTGTTATAATCAGCATTCTGGTTTTTGTTTTTATCACGGCTTTGACCTTCATAATGTCTGTAAAGCAAGTGTCCGCTACCTTTCAAAACAAATTCAACCAAACTATGCTTACCTTGGAATCCTGGCACGATGTAAGCACAGCTAAATTCGATGACATCGCAACGACCGCAGGACACATGATGCGCGTCGATGAAAAACATGCGTACCCAATTATTGCGGGCTTCTATTCGTTGGATGGCGAACTAAAATACACAAGCGGTTCAATTATTGATATTGAAATGGATGAGAGAATTCATTCCATAAACATCGATAAATACCTGACTGAAAATGTAATAAAAGAAGCGCAGAAATTCTTTAACCACAACAATCGAAATGAATTGCGACTCTCCGATTTCAAATACTGCATAGGGGAAGAAGGTATTGTTCCGGTAGAGCTCACTTTCGAAATCGTAAAAGAGGGAGAGCCCGAACTAACCGAATCCAATGATAACGAATTCTTTTACGATATAACGTACGACGTGGTTTGGAGCAGGACAGTTAAGCTATCAGATGAGGAAGCTACCGACACTGCCAAGGTATACGGATTCTATTTCATAGACAAAACCTTCTCTGGGAAAGATGGAAAGCTGATAAAGTCACTTTATTCTTTTTTAGAAGAAAACACTGATCCCGGAGTACTGATTATCGATGGCCTAAGACACTCTTATTCCATTGAAGGAGAAGAAATCTTTTCACCTAATTCCAGAAACCTCTTGCTCTGCAGGATGGGACTTAATACCAAGGATAGAGGCTATATTATCACTGAAGCCGTGAACCTTAGAGGAGAAAGAGGCTACTTCATTTTTGCATCGGGACAGGATATATATAGGAAAGCTGTAACTAATCCCTCCTTCATATCAATGGAGATTGTATCCTTGATCGCAGTCGTGTTGGCTGCTTTGATAATCAGTCGTTCATTAATTAAAACCGCCCTAAGGAATCTGGAGATTGATGAATCAAAGCACGCCTTTATGAGTGCCACTGCCCACGAATTAAAGACTCCCATCGCAATAATCCAAAACCAGGCAGAGATGATTATGGAAAACGTCTCACCCGAAAAGAATCAAATCTACATTGAATCCATATACGAAGAAGCAAAGAGAATGGATAACATAGTGCGCACCATGCAGCAGTATGATAAAATTAGTAAAAGCGATGCTTTATCAAAGGCTAAGTTCGATCTATCCGAAGTGGCGAGAAACGAATTATCAAAATACAAAAATGCTATTCAGGATAAGGAGATTCAAATAATCGTCGATTTGCCCGACTCCTACCTTGTTAACGGAGACGAAAACCTCCTCGCCTTGGTTATAGATAACTATCTATCGAACGCTTGGAAATACACGGCGCCAGGCGGTACAATCAAAGTTAAGATGTCCGAGGCGCCATCGGCAAATGCAACCTTCTCCGTTTTCAATACGAGCGCTCCTCTTTCGGAAAAAGATTTGAAGAATGTATGGAGCGCCATGTACAAAGGAGACTCATCAAGGACGCGAGTAGCAGAGCAAGGCAAGGAAAGCGGCGGCATGGGACTCACTTTATGCAAGCGCATCTTAGATCTTCACGGTTTCTCCTATGGATGCAGGAATGCAGATGACGGCGTTGAATTCTATTTTAGGATGGACAATCATGTATAAAATACTCTTTGCTGACGACGAGAAAAAAATAAGAGAGGTCATTTCCGAGTATTTATCTGCGAAGGGATTCCTCGTTGATACTGCGGCGAATGGAATCGAAGCCGTCGAAAAGGCTGCCGAATCCAGCTATGATTTATTGATGCTGGATATAATGATGCCCGAAATGGATGGAATAACTGCGTGCAAGGAAATCAGAGAATTCTCGGAAACTCCGATACTGTTCTTTTCCGCACTGGGAGATGAAGTGGACATGCTAAAGGGCTTCGAGGCGGGTGCCGACGACTACATCACCAAGCCCTTCCCTCTTTCAGTCCTGGCGCAAAAATGCCGCATGCTGATTAGAAGAAGTAAAGGCAATTCTTTGCAGGATGATTCGCTTGAGGTTTCCGGAATTCGTTTGGACTACAGAAGTCACCATGTTTCGGTGAACAACATGGATACTAACATCACAGGAAAAGACTTCGCCCTCCTAGCGTACCTTATGGAAAACAAAAACATTGTTTTAGATAGAGAATTAATAATAGCAAAAGTCTGGAGTTACGCCTTCGATGGTGAATCCCGCGTCGTGGACACCCACATCAAAAATATCCGAAAAGCCCTTGGTGAAAAGGGCTCTCTAATCGAAACCGTAATCGGAACCGGCTATGTATTTAAAGATTCATCTAATTACTAATTCATTAAAACAAAAATTCTACAATATATAAGGCGGTTGCACTTTAGACAAGGCATACTACACCCTTGTAGCTTCAATAACTACAAGGGTTTCTATTTTACCCATAATTGCTTCAGTATCCTACTGCCGTACCCAGCAGAAGAATTAGGGATGTCAATAAGATATTAGCCATTTGGAATTTAAGCGACCAAATGGCCCATTTGGTATAGCTTATATCCGCCAGTCCCAAAGATATTAGAAGCGCCGGATTGGTGGGATAAAAAACATTAGAGAAACCGTCGCCAAAGGCAAACGCCACTATGCAAAGCTGTGGAGAAATACCAAACATTTGCGCCAATGGAACAATCAAAGGAATAAGCATAAAGGCCTTGGCGGAACCGCTTGCAATAAAGAAATTCATAACCAAAACTATCAGATATATGAAAAGTATTATTATGAATTTAGGAAGTGTCCCTGCTATTCCCACCGCACCGTGAAGAATAGTGTCCAGTATCTTGGCTTCCTCAAGTGTATATCTAATTGACGCTGCCATGAGTATCATCAGGACGGCAGGGAAAATACTTTTAATCCCATCAAAAAAGGTTTTGGCCAGTAGTCCTCCTCTAAGTCCCGCCATCAAAGGTGCCGCGATTCCGGCAACAAGGAACATGAGCGCAACAAAGATCATTGTAAAATCCTGGAGTGCGGTTATTACTGTTGACGAAAGAATAAAGAGAACCCCTATTCCTATGATGAGAATAAATAACTTAAGGGCTTTGTCAAGGGAGCCCTCTTCTCTATTCTCAACAAACTCGTCTTTAGGTGCATGAACAGCATAAGACCTCTGTTCAATCTCCTCAATCGGACGCTCTATTCTTTTGGCATATCTAGTGAGAAAAAAAAGAAGCAAAGCATAAATCAAAACAAAACTTAACAGTCTGAGCCAAATGCCGGAGAACATGGGCAGCCCCGCCAGTGTCTGGGCAACACCTACAGTAAAAGGATTCATAACACCGGATGCAAATCCGCATCCCACGGCCAAAAGGCTCATGGCCATTCCGGTCAAGGAATCCCAGCCAAGCCGAATCGCAAGCGCAACAACTATCGGAACCAATGGAACAATCTCTTCAAAGGAGCCAACAACAGCCCCCATCGCCATAAAGAAGAATACCACGATTGTAAGTAGTCTATATCTACTCTTTCCGAAACGTCGGGTAAGTCTATCCAGCATATGATTCATGATACCGCTTTTGTCCAAACAGTTAAACGCTCCTCCAATCACAAGAAGAAAGATTATCACTGCTATTAGAGTGCCATTTCCGTTTCCTGTAAGAACAAGTATTGGTGATAGAATCCATTTCCAAAGAGGTATCCCACCTTCCACATATTTAAAACCGGCTTCTGTGTCAACAACCGTCTGTCCGGCATCATTAACCAATCTCGCATATTCTCCCGAAGGCACAATAAAAGTAAGTGCGTAGGCAATAATCATCAAGACAAATATTACAATTATTGCAGTAATGAAGGATCGGACACTAATGCTTAGTCCTTTTGATTCCTTTTCCATCACTTATACCTCTTAGAAATTAGCTATAAGATATTTGTAGAACATAACTGCAGGTTCCAAAGAATCAACGTCAATGTTTTCGTTTAAGCCATGAATTGAAGATACCTGCTCATCACTTGTGCGGAAAGGAGCGAACCTAATGCAATTATCGGATATAATGCTCATAAATCTTGAATCGCTTCCACCGGTCATTATATATGGAGTGGTTTCGACTCCGGGAAACACCTCTGAAACCGCCTTTTCCACCATTTTAAACGCTCTGCCATTCCAATCGGTAATTGGAGACTCATTACCAGGGTCCAATACTTCCATTTCCAATTTGTATCGAGATGCAACTTTTCTAATCGCATCAAAGCTGGATTCTCTCCCCTGGTGATGTGAGAATCTCAGATTACCTACTACATAGGCTTCCTCAGGAATAACATTGTTCCCTCCTGATCCCTGAGCCCTCGTAAATGCAACTGTTGTCTTGGTAAGGGCTGCAGCTTTCGGAGAACTTTTTCCAATTACTCTCTTTATAATTGGCGCGTACTTGTCCGATTGCGCCATGGCCTTTGCAGTTATCCCCTCCATATAAGGCGCAAATCTTCTAAGCATTTCTCGTATTGCAGGAGATAATTCCACATCAAAAATTTCATTTCGATCAACATAAGACATGAATTTTCCTAGTCGTACTAGAGGAGTATTCCTAGGAGGGGCTGATGCATGTCCTCCCGATGACCTTGCTATGAACTTTAAGTCCGCACAACCTTTTTCTCCGACTCCAATCATTGCGAAGTCACCCTTTGCTCCGCTGATCGGTTCTGACAAAATAAAGCCACCCTCATCCAGAACCATTTCAAATCTATATCCCTTTTGATACAGGTCCTCTGCTATGGTCACCGCTCCGGTACCGGCAATTTCTTCTGTGCATGCCGATTCAAACCAAATATCTCTTTCCGGAACAAATCCGTTTTCTGCTAATTCTTCTGCCGCCTGAAGCATTGCCCAAAGGGGACCTTTGTCATCCAATGTTCCCCTTCCCCAAACTTTTCCTTCCGCAATCTCTCCGGAAAAGGGCGGGTATTTCCATTCGCCTGTTGCTTCAACAACATCGTAGTGATTCATAAGAAGAAGTCCTTGGGAAGCAGGTTCCGGTGTTATCTTTCCTGGCCATCTCATCAGAATACTTCCATCGTAATCCGTGACCTCACATATATTGAACAAGGTTGGGAACACTTCTTTGAGAATCTCAACAAAATCATAGAACTTGGTTAAATCCTCCTGTCCAACTTTGGATATGGTCTCTTTCTGTATCAATTTTGATAGACTTTCGGCGTATCTTTCCTTCATTTCTCTCTCCTATTATTATCTATTCTGTCAATGTTTCAGTATCCAGCCTTTGACGTTCAACGAGTTCTTTAAAGAAACCTCCCTTGGCAATTAGTTCATCATAGGTTCCGTCTTCAACGACACTACCACCATCCAACACCAGAATCCTATCGCAGTTCATGATGGTTGAGAGTCGGTGGGCAATAACTATCCTGGTGCATCCCATTTTATCAAGCGTCTCGGATATCTGCTTCTGAGTTTTGTTATCTAATGCACTTGTTGCTTCATCGAAGATTAGAATCTTTGGTTTAGGTGCAATGGCACGAGCAATCATGAGGCGCTGCCTTTGCCCTCCTGAAATGCCTCCGTGTCGCTCGGAAATCATAGTATGCATCCCCATCGGCATCTCCCGAATATCATCCGCAATATCCGCCATCTCTGCTGCTTCCCATGCGTCTTCCATAGTTAAGTCCGGAGCAGAGATTACAATGTTTGAATATATGTCTCCCTGGAATAACCCACCTTCCTGCATGACTGTACCAATCTTTTTACGGAGTGACGGTAAGTCCAGGTTTGTGATACTCTTTCTATCATAACTAACCGTGCCCTTCTCAGGTTTCTCAAATCCGAGAAGCAGCCTCACCAGAGTAGATTTTCCACATCCCGTTTTTCCGACTATAGCAACATATTCGCCTGGTTTTATACTGAGCGACAGGTCTTTAAGTATAAATGGTGCATCCTCAGAATAACGAAATGAAACACGGTCTAGATCGATGCTTCCGGTAATATCAGTCACAATTTCTTTGTCGTCCGCAGTTTCAGGTACAGCTTTCAGAATAGGCTCTGCCATTTCCAGAATTGGCTGTATGCGTGCAACGGACAACGCAATAGAAGACACCGACATGAAGGCACCATATAGCATTCCGTATGATGCTATAAAAGCAAAGTACGAAGATTGGTCAATACCACTCTGAACCGCCATATAATAGAGTACTATAGTAGAAATCAAACTAATTGCAGTAAAAATAACATCGTTTATTTTTATGAACAAAGGAGGATTATAAATAAGTTCCGCTCCTTCCGAATAAAGATTCAGCCATTTTGCAAATGCTCGCTTCTCCGCACCGGAAAGTTTTATTTTCTGCATTCCGGTGATCATGCCGTAACTCATTCCTGATTCTTTTGCATCATACTCCAGTACTCTCCTATCTATACGAATCTGCATTACCGTAGAGATGACAGAGAAAAATACTGTCACGAGTATAATAACCATGGATGGGATTACTAATGATGGTGCATAAGCAATGATTTGAGTGATGTATAGAAGCGATACCAGAGATGTAAGCCCCGTGCTCATAATAATACCAAGGAGCAAGGAGCAAATCTCTCCCACTGACATTGAACGACTCTTCAGTTCACCCGGACTAAACTTGTGAAAGAAGGACGCAGGAAGCGAAAGAAGTCGCATCATCATGGAGGCCTGCACTCCTATAGATGTCTTAGTCTGGATACGTGTCTGAAGCAATGCCTGTATGTTTGTGAGTAACTGAGAGGAAAGCGTAACACAAATGATGGCAATTCCTATACCAATCAAGGCAGTCTGATGCCCTCCGGTTAGCACAGGTCCTGTTAGAATCTTTGTAATCCTTGGAATGATTAATCCAACTAGTGTAATAGCAAAGGACAGAAGAACGAGCAAAGCTATGTCGGTAGGCGTGACGCACTGCTTCATGTAAAGCAAAAGATCCTGAATTCCGAGCTCTTTCTGAGGAAGCGGCCTATAAAAGCAAATCGCTTCATTATCAAATAATATGGATGTTTTCGCATTTAGGCGCTCACGTCTTCCAGTTTTTGGATTCTTAAAGCTATAACCTGAAATCATTTCGGGGATAAGGGCAACTGGAAGCCCATCCTCCTTCATAAAAGCCAGAATTGGACCAAAAGCATCCTTATACCATTTCTCCTCCAATTCAACTTTTCGATACATGAGCCCGTATGGACGTATACAATAATCCAGTTGCTCGTCAATGCCCTTCACAAAATCCGGAAAGTCAACCGGTTTGTAATGATAGTACTTTAGTATTTCATCAACAGAGTTTTTGGTGACGATGCGATCATCTATAATTCTTTCAGCATAACGAGACCCAAGAACAACGCTAGAGACTTTATCAAGCGCATCTTCCAGCATCTGTTCATCGGAACTTCTTCGTTCTTCAATTTGATTCTCAAACCAACTCATCGCGTCACCCCCTACTCGTTTGCCACCAGTTCAGCATATGCGCCTCCAAGTGACATCAATTCCTGATGGGTTCCACGCTCTATTACCTCACCTTTATCCAGAACAATAATTTCATCGCAATCACGCACAGTAGAAAGTCGATGAGCAATAACGATGCATGTTATTCCTCTATTACGTATTGCGTTTACTACATCATATTCTGTCCTAGCATCAAGTGCACTTGTTGCCTCGTCCAAAACTATAATGGTCGGATCCTGAGCAAGCACTCTGGCTATCTCCATTCTCTGCCTTTGACCGCCTGACATGTTTTTCCCACCGCTAATAACCTTATGCTGGTATCCACCCTGAAGCGCAATGATATCATCATGAATCTGTGCATCACGAGCTGCCATAATCATTTCAAAATCCTTTATAGAATCATCCCACATCTTAATATTGTTTCCGATTGTATCTTCAAACAGGATGATGTCTTGGTCTACAACAGCAAGGGATCCGGTTATAACGTCTCTGGGATAAGCAGATCTAGGCTTTCCGTCAAAGAGTATCTCTCCACTCCAAGGCTGATACAGACCTGAGATTAGTTTCGATATCGTGGACTTTCCACACCCTGACGTACCAACAAGTGCAATTCTGTCTCCGCTTTTCATATTCAAAGAAAAATCTTTGATTAGCGGTTCATCCAATCTGGAGTAACCAAAGGTTATATTTTTTAATTCAACATTCCCCTTCAGCTTAGCAAGGTTTTCTTCTTCGTGTTCTCGTTCAATGACATTTTCGTCCGCAGGATATTCCATAACATCCTCAATGCGCTCCATCTCGGTACGCATTTCCTGAATGGTCTGTCCCGCGCTGACAAGGGTCATAGCAGGTGACATGAATGAACTTAGGAAGCCTTGAAACATTAGAACAGCACCCAGGCTGAAATTCCCCTGAATCGTGATGTATATACCAACAAGCAAGACAGCATAATTAGCCAACTCACTAAAGAATTCCGGAATAATACCAAGATAATAATCGGTTTTGGCAGACTTCACCGTTTGCATATTCACAGACGCCTGGTACCCTGCCCATTTTTGGAAGAACCCATTTTCTGCACCGCTTGATTTGATCGTCTCAATCATTTCAATTCCTGAAACTGTGGCAGCTTCCAGCTTACCCTCATCACGCATCTGAACTCGGGTAATATTGACACGTTTTTCTGAGATAATACGTGACATCACAATATTTAATACCAGGGCACCAATCCCAATCAGAGTTAGAAGCGGGCTTTGCTTAATCATCAGTAATAAATAGAAAACCATCATTACGGTGTTTAAGAGAAGCGGTGCAAAGGTGTCAACCAAGATTCCGGCTATAGAAGCATTGTTAGCGGCGCGGGACTGTATGTCACCCGCAAGCCGCTGAGAGAAAAAATCCATCGGCAGATGAAGAACCTTCCACATATATGAAGTGTTTCCAACCACCGCCAGTTTCCCGCTTATTCGCAAGGAATATACGGTCTGCACCCATGCGACAATCAGCTGAATAGCCGCAAGCAGAATCATGATAGATATGAAAGGATACAACCATTCACGGTTTATACCCGTAAGCAGGCGATCCATAAAAATGCGGGAAGTTACAGAATTCGCAATACCAAATAGATAGCTTATCGCTAGAGTAAGCATAACAAAAACGATAGTCGAGCCTGCACCAACAAGCCTCTTGCGTGCAAAAGCAAGGGTGCTTCTTCGTTTGCCGCTCGGCTCAAACTCTTCTGAAGGCGTCGGAATAATCATGACACCTGTAAATGACCTGTCAAATTCCTCCCAGCTTACTTTAACTGTTCCCCTGGCAGGATCATTCAGATAGACGTAGTTCCCCTTGAATCCGTTAAGCACTACAAAATGATTCATATTCCAATGAATAATACAGGGGAACTGCCCGTTTTCTTTTAAAGCCTCCGGACTTGTACGGTATGCACCAACCGTAAAACCATAACGTTCGGCAGCTAGATAAATATTCTTCGCTTTGGATCCATCACGAGAAACACCACAATCAAGGCGCACCTGTTCGAGCGGAACCCATTTGCCATAATACGCCATAACCATAGCAAGCGCAGCAGCTCCGCACTCTAGCGCTTCAAGCTGCATCACAACAGGAACCTTAGCGACACCATTGGTCAATGTGGGCTTAATCGCTTTTCTACTCATAATGAATCACTTCCCATCAATAAGAAATCGATAGGATGCGTTTGCTCCACAATCACTGTTCCATTATATGACCCATTCGGAAGGTTGACTTCAGCAATTCCAATGGTTCTGCCGTATTCATCCGGCTTTGTTAAAGCAATTACATACTCCTGTCCTGAGATACGAAGAGGCATTCCCTCGGTTATGGTTTCTCCTTCGACAGTGACGATTACTGCGGAGTGATCCTCCACAACTACTGTTGCTTCTGCCTTAGTTTCAAGAGTACCAATCGCTGCCCATGCAAAAATACCTATCATGAGCACAACGACGCAAGCCAGCACAACCCAAACCCCCGGATTTGTGACGCGTAAATAATCCGTCAGTTTCTCCGGCGAGGAAATACGGTCGATGGTTTTTTTACGAAACAATTCCTGATTATTATCCATAGTTATTAACCCCTATGATAATATTATATCATATCTACTTGATCTTCCTCGTATTATTCTATTCCTGCGATTGTAGCGCCTTCCAGTCTAATAACAGCCGGGATTAACACATCGTTATACTGTCTTAGTTCCTTGGAAAGATACATCTCCTTCACGAGTTCCGTCATCAAGCCGGAAACCGATCCACCGGTTACCTTAGTTATCTTTTCACCATCATGATAGTAACCAAGTCTTATCTCACCTGCAATGTCCCCGGTTATGGAATCGCAATCAAAGCCGGAAAACTCAACTACTTCAATATATGGTCCTACTCTTAACTCTTCCTCGGATTTACTTCCACCTTCGATTCGATAATTATATACAAGCGAACTTTCAGCTAAACCAAGATACTGACTAAATTGCCTGGAACCGTAGAAGTTCTCCGGAACATTATCTCTAATGAGAACCCTTTCCTTAATCACTGCGCCCTCTTCATCATGGGTAAAATTCCTGGAACTATTCGGAAGAAGCGGCAGTGCAGTTAGAGTAATCTTATCTCCTTTCACCCCATCTGCAATCGGCTTCCCGATTTCCCAATCGGATAATCGCTGATATTTATAACCGGCATTAACCCGATTAAAGAAATAATCCATTAGTTCCGCTGCATCCTGA
>CADBSP010000173.1 GCA_902797405.1 uncultured Eubacteriales bacterium
CAGCCTTGCCGCTTTATAAGTGGCTAGATATTCTTGGCGGCGCAATATGGCTAATTATAGCTGGCGCAATGATATATTTCGCTTTCAAGGTTGAGAAGGTAAAGAAGGAAGAAGACATTCATACCTACAAAGAGATAGTTGCGTTTATGAATGGAGAAAAGCTTGACGGAATCGAAAAGGCCAGAGAAGAAGGCAAGAGACGCTACGAACCAATCATAAAGCTTTTGGCCGGTGCAGTTGTTGGAGTTATCGTTGCAATGATTCTTTCTCGCTTTATGTAAAAAAAGAAATCAAAGCAGGAATTTGCTTTGATCCGCATAGACGAGATACTACTTGCCGTAGTTATCAGAATTCATTGTGGTTTTGATGCTCCGGCTTTTGTTTTTAAAGAAGAATGGAAGTGGTACCCTATTTGTCCATACTTGCGTGAAGTAATAAAAGGTTATAAAAGAAAAAGCGAGTAATAAAAGGCTATAAAACAACAATGCATATAACCCTAAAATAGATAGGACGTTTTATGAACGGGTGCCTGATCAATGACAAAACTTGAAATCCATAAAAAACAAAAAAATAAAAAAATATAAAAATATCTTGACAAAGTGTTATAAAAGTGTTATTGTCATGACAGAACAAAGAACTGTCTTGACACTATAAGGCTTCAGTCAGGACAGAAAGAAATTATATAAATCAAATATTCATTAACTATAAAAGAGGAGGGAACAAAAATGAGTATTCAGAATGCAAAAAGCACATTAAAGATTTTAGGTATTTTATCCATTATTCTAGGAGTTTTCGGAGTAATTATGGGAATTGGACTGGTTGCAGGTGGTGGACTGTTCGGTGCTAACACTCTAATGTCAGGTAAGGTTACGACTGCTGATGGTGCTGAAACTGTAAGCCTGGTAACAGGAATGGTAATGGCTATGGGAATCTTCTCTGCAGTTTCAGCTTTAGTAGATTTTCTTCTGGGAATCTTCTCTGTACGAGCATCCAATGATTTTAGCAAGATCAATCCGGCATATATCCTTTCAATAGTTGCCTTAGCATTATCCGTTATCAGCCTATTCCTGAACTTCGCTGAATTCAATCTTTCAACTCTAATTTCAGCAATCCCAAGTATCGTATTCAGCGTAGTGCTCTTCCTGGCAGCTAAGACTGTAAAAGAAGAGAATGCACATCATCACGCATAAGCATATTAAAATAAACGAAGCCTAGTAGCTGCAAGCCTTAGTGGCTTGCAGCACTTTTTTAAGAAGTAATATACAGTGAATGAGTAAATAAACGAATGAGGGATTGAGAATGAAGATTACAACATTCAACCCACAAATTGTTACAAATAACGCGGAAGCAATCATAAAGCTTTTTGAGGAACTTGGCTTTGAGCGTCGTCATCATCAAGAAGGAATTGGCGAACTGGATGTCACTGGAACTCGAATGAAAACTGAAAATGGGTTTTATCTTGATATTTCAGAATTAAATACACCTTTGCCCCAAAATATGGTTGTCATCCGTATGAATGTGGATGATTTTGATGAGGTTTTTGATAAATTGATTTCTCTTGGTTTCAGGAATATATACGGCGACCAAAAGGTAAACACGAAATCAGCAAAATCTGCTATGATGATTTCTGAGTCCGGTATTGCAATTAATTTAGTCCAACATATCAAGTGAGAGGATTACTTTGACGGAAGTTGGAAAAGCTTGTAACACCAATTGAGTGGGAGTAGTATTCGTTAAAATTTGAGAATGCATATAAGAATGATAGACCTGTAGTGATAGTAAACGAGGTTTATAGAAAAAAGACGGTTGTCAATTTGATGGCCGTCTTTTTTAGGTGAAAATCTCGCACCTTAAGTATTTTTAAGGTTAGGCACTTAAGATATAAGAAAATCAGAGCAGTCGTAGCGTAATCACCAAAGTGAACTGCAGCCGAAGGAGAAATTAATGATGGAAGATATAATTTACATAAACAATTCCTACATAAATAGTAATTCTGCACCTTGGGGAAATGCCATTAGGGGCATTTGGAATTTTGTTCAATCAAAGAAGGACTTCGTAAAGTTCGTTTCATCTTCTTTTTCAAGCTATTTGGTGGATTATGCATTATACAGTTTGCTGGTGATAGTAACAGGCGGTTTGGTGTCATCCAATGTGATTGCTCGCATCTTTAGTTCTGCTATGAATTACTGGGTCAACCGAAAGTTTGTCTTCCACGAAAATGAGAATATGCTAAAATCCGCAGTAAAATACTTTGCTCTTGCTCTAATAATAATGTGTGGGAATACTATGGTTTTAAATCTCTTGGTTAGTGGTTTTGGGATTAATCGGATGATAGCTAAGATTATTACGGATCTTTGCTTCTTCATCGTAAATTGGACAGCCCAAAGGATTATGGTTTTTGAATAAAAAATAGAACCTGACTTGGAGTTGACTCCGATGAAAAACATTAAACCATTCAACGGAATCATAAGCCGGCTATCAATTGGATAACCGGCTTTTAATATGGTGCAGGTGGCATAATTATTGGGTAATAATGTGCCCTTTCATAACTTAATTCGTACGCCTTCATAACTCGGTTTTAATTGTCGTAAAAGCTGTAAAATGATATAATAATATTCGATAGTTTTAACCTTTAAAGTATGAAAGTTTAGTAGTGGTGTTATGAGTAAGAATAAGGATGCGTCCGGGAACAAGGAAATAGTAAAGAAAAGAATACTAACTCTTCTGAAATACTTCTATGAAAAAACAGATGAGGATCATCAGACGGATACTTTTAAGTTGTTGAAGTATTTCGAGGAACAGGAAACACCTGCCAATCGAAAGACTCTTAAAAACGACATCAAGACATTGATTGATGCTGGTTATGATATCGTTGTAGTCCCAAGTAAACCCAATAAGTATTTTCTGGGAGACAGAGGATTTGAGACTCCGGAGTTAAAGCTCTTGGTTGATGCGGTCTCCTCATCTAGATTTATTACGCAGAAAAAGAGCAATCAGCTTATTGAAAAGCTGACAGCGATGGCCAGTATCTCCCATAGAGAGGAAATGAAGCGTAATGTCTATCCAACCAGCAGAGCCAAGTCCACGAATGAGAGTAATCTCTACACCGTGGATGCAATTAATGATGCGATCAACAGAAAGAAAAAGATTGCGTTTAAGTACTTCGAATACGATGTGGATAAAAAGAAGGTGTTCCGTCACGATGGAGAAAAATATGTGGTAAGTCCGTATGCCCTTATCTGGAACGAAGATTTCTATTATGTAATGGGATACTCTGAATACTACAGTAAGGTCGTTACATTCCGTGTGGATAGAATCCGCGATGCAGAAGTTTTGCAGGAAAGAGTAAAAGGAAAACCAAAGGGCTTCAAGATTGAAGATTATGCGAAAAAGACTTTTGAAATGTACGATGGTGAAGAAGCCAAGGTTAAGCTGGAGTGCAAGGCGGAGTTCATGAAATATGTAATAGATCGCTTTGGTGAAAATGTCAAAACCGGAAAGATTGATGACAGTCGTTTTCTTGCAACAGTGGATGTTGCGCTCAGTCCAACCTTCTATGCTTGGGTATTCCAGTTTAAAGGTGGGATTAAGATAAAATCACCGAAGAAGGCGGTTAGGGAAATAGCGGAAATGGCTGAAGCTATAAAGTGAGAATAATAAGCAAATGAAAACCATGAAAAAATTGCTCATCGCGATTATTTCAATAGTGATACTATTAACGTCATGTGCACCCCAAAACACTTCTACAGAAATCACATCTCTGGATGACCTACGTGAGGGAAAGCGCAGAATCGGTGTGTCCTCGGTGACAGACGAATATATAGAGGACCAACTGGCATACACCCTTATTAAAAACTCCGTCGATAAGTTTACATATATACATAATCCGGAGGCGTCCCTGGTAAACCGAGTGGAAATCGTTATTAAAGAATAAGACTAAGAATCAATAAAGAAGCCGAAAATGAAGCCGCGGATTGTCATCCGGGTGATATCTTGATGCATAGAACATAGATGAAAGGAGACACTATGGATTTTAAACATTTAATAGACAACATCCCAGATTATAAGGCATTTTTGACCGTGGAGGAAATGGATGCAAGCTCCAAGAAACTTGCAGAGGATTATCCGGAACTGGTGACTCTTTGGGAGGCGGGAAAATCCAAGGAAGGACATCCCATCTACTGCATGAAGATAGGAGAGGGAAGCAAAAACGCTTTCATGTTCGGATCACCTCATCCGAATGAGCCTATGGGCTGCATGATGCTGGAATACTTCACGAGATATTTGTGCGAAAATGATGAGTTTAGAAAAGAGTTTGATTATACATGGTACATCATTAAATGCATAGATGTTGATGGGACAAAGCTTAACGAAGGTTGGTTTAAAGGCCCGTTCACTCTATTCAATTACGCTAAAGATTGGTATCGTCCTATCGGAAGTGAACAAGCGGAGTGGACGTTCCCGTTTAAGTATAAAAACTACGAGTGGAATACACCGATTCCTGAAACAAAAGTTTTGATGGACATCATTGATGAGACCAAACCAACATTTATGTATTCGCTTCACAATGCCGGGTTCGGTGGAGCATATTGGTATATATCAAAGGATATTCCAGAGGTATACCCGAGTCTCTATGCAGCTGCAGAAAGACAAAACGTACCGCTTCATCTCGGCGAGCCGGAGGCTCCATATATCCCAGAGTTTTCTCGCGCCATCTATAAGATGCTTAGCATGAAAGATGATTATGATTTTATCGAAAAGTATGGTGAGGGTGATCCGGCAGAGAGAATGTTTGCAGGTGATAGTTCCGATGCTTATGCTAGTCAATATGGAACCTTTTGCCTAGTTGCGGAGCTTCCGTATTTCTTCTCCCCAATGATTCAGGATGAGACAGAACTTGACTATTCTCGTCGCGAAGCAGTATTAAGAGGCCTCGAGGAGATGAAAGTTGATCAGGATAGGCTCGCTGGATTCTTTGATCAATATAGGGATTTGTGTGGTTCGGACAATCACTTTGTTAAGATTATCAGGCGAAGTCTGGACGAGAGAGAAAGAAACTATCAGACAGAAGTCAATTTCGCCAATCAAAATCCGGAGCACGATAAACCGTGTAAGGTATCTGAAGAATTCGACAATCGTGTAATCACCAAATTCTACAGAATGCTCTCATGGAGTGCTGCAATTAGAGGAGCCAAGTATGAGTTGGCAAAGAGAGAAGGTACACCGGAAGCAGAACTGCTTCGAAGGATAATACCCGAAATGGAGGAAATCCTTCTGACTATGTCTAAAGAAGTCGAAGAAGCCTCCCAGTATTCTGTTGTAGATATAAAGCGCCTCGTTGGGGTCCAACTGGAAAGTGGAATGATAATTGCGGATTATCTTCGCGCACAATAAAAATGTAAATATTTGTTGGACATTTGTTGGACAGCAGATAGTATAGTTGGCTTGTGCGCGGGGTAATACTAAGGGTATTTGCCCCCAAGTTAGAAACTATAATTTAGGCTTGTAATTGAACGGGGGGAGTAAAATGGAATACCTAGATAATAAAGGCAAGCAACTCTCAATTATAACTTCTTTTGTATACCTTGGAATGGTAGCCTTATGTGCATTCGGTATTTGGAAGCATGGGGTTGAAAACATGCCGGGTATATATGTGCTAAATGTCTCCATTGAGATTTTCGCCATACTGACTGGATACATGCTTTTCATAAGTTGTATAACAGATGTGCAAAAGTCAGGTACGGATCTCAAATGGTTTATATATTTGTTAAACGTGACCATTTGGTGGGCCTTTACTGATGCAGGCTCATGGCTTCTGGACGGGGTTGCCAGTCTTAGAATTCTAAATATCATTGATAATACAATACTATTTCTATGCACGCCGTTTTCGGCATATTGTTTCTGGAAGTATCTCACCGGTCAGGTGGTTATGAACAAGAAATTTGAATTACGGTTGGAAAAACTGCTTGGATTGATTGTTGTAGTCGCTATTGCGCTTAGGGCAGTGAATCTTTTTAATGGAATGTATTTTAGCGTTGATGAGGCAGGAGTGTATCAAAGAGGAGCCCTCTATCCGGTATCAATGCTTTCTTCCATTCTTGCGCTTATAGCTGTTACGGTAGTCGCTATTGTAGAAAGAAAGCAACTACAGACATATCAGATAGTTGCGGCAGTACTTTATATTATCGCCCCATTTGCAACTGCGATACTAACGGTTTCAATATATGGGCTATCCATCGGAAGCTCCGTAATAATGCTGATATTACTTCTCATGTACTGCGTACTAAATATTACCCAAGGAAAGGAAAAAGCTATAGCCGACAGAGACCTTACGATGGCTTCCGGCATACAGAAGAATGTTCTTCCAAAGATCTTTCCGTATTTACCGGAGCGTAAGGAGTTTGATATCTATGCAACCATGACGCCAGCTAAAGAGGTAGGTGGAGACTTTTACGATTTCTTCATGATAGATGATGATCATATTGCGATAGTGATAGCTGATGTATCCGGAAAAGGTATGCCCGCTGCACTCTTCATGATGGTTGCCAGAACTCTAATAAAGAACCAGACACAGGGTGCATCTTTCAGCAAAGATCCGAAAGAAATATTGGCTCATGTCAACAATCAGCTTTGCGAAGGCAATGACATGGAGCTCTTTGTAACAGCGTGGCTCGGCATAATCACTTTGTCCACAGGGCATTTGGAATACGCTAGCGCAGGACATGAATATCCTGCAATAAGCAAAGGCGGCAAGGACTTCTTCATTTTGAAAGAAAGAAATTCCCCGCCGCTCGCTACC
>CADBSP010000174.1 GCA_902797405.1 uncultured Eubacteriales bacterium
ATGTTCGCCGGCATCAGTATCCTTATCGAAGCAGATTGTCATCTTACCTTCTGCATCTGTTGTAACTTCAGCCTTTACGCCATCAACGGAGATGACTGCATCCTTTACAGGTGTGAAAACATAATTCCAGTTTTCATCAAATTCTGTACCTGCTGTAAGTACCAAAGCGATTTCTTCGCCAACTTCAGCAATTACAAGCTTCTTATCAAACTTTGCATATGCTTCGGTATGTGGATAAGCATTCTTATAAACCATACCGTCAACAAAGTCACCATCGTTAATAGGATCTGTCAGACCCATTGCCATCTGAACACCACCGTTTACCTGGAATCCGTATTGCTGGCTCCTTTCGATACCCCAGAGCTTGGCTATACTGGTTCCCCAATCGGTAGCAGCTGTACCGTATGCGGATTCGCCATCGGGATGGTACTGTTCATGAGCATTCTTAAATACATCATCAAAATTGTATGTTGCCTTGCCTAAAAGCTCAACCGGAACAACTGCAACCTTCTCACCGTTTCTTCCTTCTGCAGCTTCACCGTCAACGCTGATAGTCACATAAACCTTGATAGCCTTAGGTTCTGCCGGAGCAGCTTCTTCGCTTTCCTGAGCAGCCTCTTCGGTGGCTTCGCCTTCCTGTGCAGTTCCTTCAGCTTCTTCGCCTTGTGTGGCTCCATCAGCAGGTGCGCCTTCTTCAGCACCATTTTCAGTATCTGCAGGCGGAGTGCTTGGATCCTCAGGTTCTGTTAACTCTCCTCCTGTAGTCTCTGTTCCTGTTTCGCCTGGCACAGCTGTAGTTGTTGCAGCTTCATCAGCAAAAACGCCCATGGTTGGCATGAATGATACCATCATCAACGCCATCATGAGCACGGCCAGAATTCTTTTGATGTTCTTACCTTTAATCATTTTAAGTCCTTTCCGGAGTCCATCGCTCCTTTAGCTACATTTAATATAATACATCCTTAAGTATCTGACTTATCTTTAGGGAATTCTCGAGTTAAACCCTTCAGATTTACAGTGGCGGGACCGTTCAGGATTCTCACCTGATTCCTTAAACATGTATTTACGGCTATTATTAATTATACAACTATTTTGATATTATAGTCAAACCAGACTGTCAAGACACAATCCGCGGGTGAATCGACTTACTTGATATAAAACCTTTGTCAACCATTTAGCTGACGTCCGGATTCCTCTCCGCACGCTCCTCTTCCAGATTCTTTTTTACTACCTTGATCTTATTACTGTATTTCTCCTCGTTTTCCTTGTCACCTATTATTTGGTAGATTTCGACCAGTTCTTCCATAGTATTTATGTCGCTGGGGGAAAACTTAAGAACCTTCTTTAGATTTGTAATAGCAGGCTCATAAGCCTCTTCTCTGGTACCTCCGGAATAATTCTCTAATAACTCCTCAGCATAATTCTTATGGGCAATACCCAAATAGAAATAAAGAGGCCACCAATCCTTATATCTTTTATCTTCTGTAAAGGGAGTAAGTGCTTCAATTCCCTGATAATACTTCCCGGAAAGCACCAGGTTATATGCCTGTTCAACTTCGACAGGCCCTTCCAGCTTCGAAACCCATTCTTTAACTTCCTTAATCACTTCATGGTGGTCTTCCAGGAACTCCTGTGGTATTCCGGCAGTTTCATCCGGTTCGACGTCAGCCAGCTTTAGATACTCTTCAAATGTAAGCTTCGCCTTCATGTACAGTCCCAAATTGAGATAGGCATAACCAAGGAAATAAAACCCTCTCTCGTCATTAGGCGCGATCAAAGTCATTCTCTCAAAGGCTTCCAAGGACTCGGCTTTAAACCTTCCAACGTACTCTTCACCTTCTCCGTTTTCATATGCATCCTTACATGCCCTGCCATAACAATAGAGTACATCGGGATTGATCTTGGAAATCATAAGAGCACCTCTGAATGAAATACATGCTCTTTCAAATTCTCCACCCATCGCAAGTTCCACACCTTCGTTTAGGAGTGGTGGAACTATGTCTTCACCGAATGTCCTATTTATATACTCAATATATTCATCCCTATGGGGAAAGTTAACATCACAGCCTATCACCATTGCCATGCTTCTGGCGATTTTAACATTTGTGAGATCTGTTAGTTCCGTCTTTTTTATTGGCACAGGAATACCGGACAAAACATCCTTTGCCCCTGCTCTCTCCAAATATGAATCCGATAATTCATCGAAGACATACTCGTCAATATATGGAATCAAGTATTCACCGATTCTGTCGTTTATTACTTCTTTGCTCATATCCTGATTATTTCTCATTAGCAAATTATAGTTCTGTTAAAATCACATCCTACTTAAAGCAAATATGCATTAAGTATTAAAGCATCCTAAAACGCTCATCCTTTAGAAGTCCGATATTTTCCATCGCCCTTTCCAAAAGACCAAGCATATAATCCCTATCCTTTGGTAAATCACCGCGAAGCGACACATAATTGGATGCGTGATTGCTTCTAAACACGCATGGTCTCGGAAACGATACTGCACCATCAAAATTGCTTACGCAGTATTCACCGTAGGAAGATTTGGCCATTTCCAAATCGGTACACTCCAGGAGAAGATGTGTTTCAGCCACAACCTCCTCACCGGAAAGCACTTCAAATTCTCCGCTCTGAATCTGTTCGAAGATAGGCGCCTTTGGACTAACCATGAGCGTTAAAAGTCCAACATATGACGCTCCCATCTCCGCTATCAAAGTTCCGGTTTCAACAGCGTGTTCTTTCCACATCGCCTCTCCTCCCATTCCGGAGATAAAGGTTACGGATGTCGGAAGTCCAACCTCTTCACATCGTCTAACGGATTCTTTGATTTCTTCCCTGGTTACGCCTTTGTTTATCATTTTTAGAACCTTATCGGATCCGGATTCAGCTCCTATATAAACTATACCGAGTCCGTGAGCGACAAGTTCCTTTAATTCATCGTCAGTCTTTCTGAGAACGTCCGATGAACGCGCGTAGATTCCAACTCTCTCGCATTCCGGAAATAGTTCCTTAATCTTATCCAAAATAGGAATCAGTTTCTCTGTCTTTAAGCAAAGGGCATCGCCATCGCATAGGAAGATTCGTCCTACTCTGGAATAATACCTTCTGGCAGCCTCCAAATCCTCCATGACATCTTCGATTTTTCGTACCCTAAACTGCTTCTCCTTGAACATACTGCAAAAACTGCATTTGTTATGGGAGCATCCGATGGTTACCTGCAAGAGATAACTGTATGCCTCGCTGGGAGGTCTATATATATCGCCTTCGTATCTCATTTCATCCCCTATCTCTATAGGTCTTACCTATCTTATGAATTGGAAATAAATTTGGATTTCTATTATTAAACCCCAAAAGCTACATGCGCTCCGGCGACGCAACTCCAAGTAGTGCCAATCCGTTTCTAAGCACATTTCTAGTTGCCAAAACAAGCGCAATCTTTGCAGTCTTTTCATCCTCGTTTTCAGTTATGATATGCTCGTCATGATAGAAACGATTGAACTCCTGAGCGATATCGATTATATGTCTCGTAATCAAAGACGGCTCATATCTTTCTGCGGCCTGGACAATAACATCGGGATAAGTATAGAGCAGCTTTATTAATTCATGAGCCGCATCACCCGATAGATAGTTAAAGTCTACATCGCCTGATTTTCCAAGGGCTTCAGCCTTTGATGAAACGTCTTCGCCTGCACGTTTGAGAAGGCTGCAGCATCTGGCGTGGGTATACTGGACATATGGTCCTGTTTCACCATCAAAATTGAGAACTGTATCCCACTTAAACGTATAGTCCTTAATACGGTTATTTGACAATTCGTTGAACACAACTGCTCCGATTCCAACCTGCGCTGCTATCTCGTCTATATTCTCTGCTCCGGGATTCTTTTCGGCAATAATTTCTCTGGTCTTCTCCACTGCTTTGTTCAATACGTCTTCCAGAAATACCACTCTTCCGTGTCTGGTGGACATAGTGCCTTCTTCCAATCTAACCAGTCCAAATGGAACGTGGACGCAACCATCGGCACATTCTTCATAACCCATCTTTCTAAGTATGGTAAAGAGCTGCTGGAAGTGGAGACTCTGCTGGGATGCTACCACATAGATATTCTTATAGAAGTCGTAGGTCTCTTTTCTGTAAATTGCAGCAGCGATGTCTCTGGTGATATAAATGGATGAACCGTCGGATTTTTTGATTAGGGCAACACCAAGCCCCTCTTCCTCCAAATCAACGATCTTTGCACCCTGAGATTCCTGCATCAGTCCGCTATCTTCCAATTCCTTTTCGTGACGAGGCATCTTATCCGAATAAAAGCTCTCACCGGCATAGGAGTCAAATTCGATTCCCAGCATGTCGTAAACCTTACTGAATTCCTTCAAACTCTCGTCTCTGAACCACTGCCATAATTCAACTTCTTCAGGTTCTCCTCTTTCCAGTTTAGCAAAAATCTCTCTGGCCTCATCTTCCAATGTCGGATCCTTTTCCGCCTCCACATGGAACTTTGTATAATAATCCAAGAGAGTCTTAATAGGCTCCTTTTCTACGTCTTCCTTGTTTCCCCAACGTCTATAGGCGCATATCATCTTTCCGAACTGGGTACCGTAGTCCCCCAGATGATTGATTCTCACCATATCGAAGCCAAGTGCCTGATAAATCTTATAGAGCGAATTTCCTATAACGGTGGATCTTATATGACCAATGTGGAATGGTTTGGCGATATTTGGAGATGAATACTCCACGATTACCGTTCTGTCCTTTCCGAGCTCGGAAGTTCCATATTTTTCTCCGCCCTCAATAATTGCTGATAGCGTGTCCTTTCCAAGCTTCTCCTTGGATACGAACATATTCACATATGCGTTTACCTGTTCGACCTTTTCGAATAAGTCGCTTCCCTTAATCTTCTCCGCTATCTCTCCGGCTATTATAGGAGGAGCCTTCCTAAGTGTCTTTGCCAGCTTGAAGCAAGGAAATGCGTAGTCTCCCATCTTGGAATCCTGGGGCACCTCTATCATTTCCTTAATCTCTTCCAGATATAAGTCCGGAAGTTCCTTCGAAAGTAATTCCGCTATTTCTTTTTTAAAATCCAACATTTGAATACTCCTGTTTTTGGTTTATTAATATCTTACTTCTTCATAGTTACTATTGTTACGCC
>CADBSP010000175.1 GCA_902797405.1 uncultured Eubacteriales bacterium
GCTACACAATGCGTTTATGAAAGAGCAGGTTTCGATACTGTAATTATTGACTATATAACGCCCCAGAGAACAAAGACCCAAATTCTAAGAAATTCAGCGGCAGGAACAAATACGGGTATGCCAGTTCCTTTATATAAATTATTTAAGGCATTTTCTATTTTGCTGAAAGAGCTAACATTTGGGCGCTTTATAAATAAATACCTTCATATGACTAAGCGGTATATTACACCGGATGATCTAGAAAAAGATCCGCCAGTTGCAGATATATATGTAACTGGAAGTGATCAGACGTGGAATAGTCAATATAATGATGGGGTCGATAGAGGATTCTTCTTGGCTTTTGCCCCAAAGGGAAAAGCAAGAGTTTCCTTTGTTTCTAGCTTTGGTAAGGATTGTCTCGATGATAATGAAGTGCTGAGAACGAAACCATATATATCAGAATATAACAGGCTTTCAGTTAGGGAAGATTCAGCACTTAATATTTTACACCAATTAGGAAGAGACGATGGAGTGCAGTTAATTGACCCAACTTTGCAACTTGAAAAAGAAGAGTGGCTAAAGCTTGCATCCTCGAGATTAGTGAAGGAACCTTATCTTATTTTGATGCTTCTTTATAATGAGGACAATAATGCAACAGAATATGCCCGAAAAATTGCAGATCAGAAGGGATTGAAGCTAGTCAAGATTTCTTGGGAATTAAAGAAACCAAGAATGGTGGATAAATTGTTTACTCATCGTTCACCAGCAGATTTCTTATCCTTGTTTGCTAATGCTGACTTTATTGTAACTAATTCTTTTCACGGTCTGGCATTTTCAATTAATTTGGAGAAAAACTTTATAGTTATTCCGAGAAGTGAATTTAATTCCAGAATTGATAGTTTGCTTAAACTTACAAGACTAAGTGAGCGACAGGTGAAGTCGCTTGATAAAGCATTATTTGAGGCAACAAAACCGATTGATTATTCGGAAATCAGAACTATGTTAAATGTAGAACGTGAGAAAGCTAACGAGTTTATTAACAGTCTGAAACAGGTGTAAATATGATAGATTATCTTTCTACACAGGACGAAAGCAAATGTTGCGGATGCGGTGCATGCAAAGAAATATGCCCACAAAAAGCCATCATTTTGGCACCGAATGATGAAGGCTTTATGTATCCAACTCTCATTCCAGAAAAATGTGTAGGATGCAAATTATGCGAAAAAGTTTGCCCTGAAATGGTGGATCTTTTAAAACAAAAGCCGTTGGAAATATTTGCAGTTCAGAATAAAAATAAGGAAGAATTATTAGATAGTTCTTCTGGTGGCGTTTTCAGATTAATAGCAGACAGTGTCATAAGTCAGGGTGGATGTGTTGTTGGTTGTACATGGAATGATTATGCAGAACCTGTTTTGAAGGTAACAAATACTCTTAGTGAATTAAAATCAATGCAAGGTAGTAAGTATTTGTCCAGCAGCACTGAATGCACCTTCAGTGAGGTTAAGGAAATACTGGATTATGGAAAGATAGTTCTCTTTACGGGTACGCCGTGTCAGTGTGCTGGACTTCTTACTTTTTTGAGACAACCATACGATAATCTAATAACGATGGATTTCTTATGCCATGGAGTTCCGTCTCAATTGGCATTTAACGCTTATAAGAGTGAATGCGAGAAGAAACATCATAATGGCAAAATGACTCAATACAAATTCCGCGATAAAAGTAATCATGGATGGGCCATTTCTGAATCCTACCTGATTAACGGAAAAAAGTATAAATCGCATGGAATGACAAGCCCATATTTATTTGGTTTCATAAGTGGCTATTTTAATCGTTATAGTTGCTATTCTTGTAGATTTCGGGGGTTAGAAAGATTTACAGACTATACAGTTTGTGATTATTGGGGATATAGTAAACATTTTGATACATTTGAAGGGGTATCAGCATTCCAAGTAAACACTCAAAAGGGTAAAGAGTTTATGGCTACCTTTTCAGATAAGGCTTTGATTCATTTGACAGATAGAGAAGATGTTGCCCGTGAAAACCCTGCAATTCTACATTCCTTTAATGAAGATATACCAGAATTGCGGAAAATGATTTATCAACTAATCCGTGATGGACGATGGGCAACAATAGAGCGAAAATATCTGAGGTGTAAAAATTTCTATATCAAGAGGCTTTGGTATGCTCTTCCAGATAATATGCTGCGAGCAATAAAAAAAATAATACGAGGGAAATAACGTGAAAGTATTATACCTGTCTTCTTTATGCTCTATTAGGGAATATGAAAGAATGTTTGAACTGTATGGTTCAACGTCAAGCCATGCGTCACAAAAGTTTAATCGAATGCTGGTCGAAGGTCTTATTGAGAATGGATGTCAAGTAGATGCTTTGTCACAGCGTATAATTGTAAATGGCGGAGAAAGCGATTTATTAAGGCCAGATGAAGAAGAGAATAATATACATTACAGGTATTTACCTCGATACTCAAATAAAATAATAAATCGATTAATGACGATTTGGAATGCTTGTAAAGAAATCAAAATATGGAAAAAGAAAAACCCAGATGGAGTTGTAATTTGCGACATTATTTTAGGTGAAATGTCGATTGCGGTGTGGTTATCATCGCTATGTTCCACAGTAAAAAAATACGGAATCGTAACTGATGTACCCGGAATCAGAGCAGGCGACCGCCGAAAAGGACTAAAGGCGATACCACAAAAGATCAAAGATCTTATGATCACTAAATATGATGGATATATTTTTCTTACTGAAGCGATGAATACGTTACTGAATAAGAAAAACAAGCCTTATGTAATTGTGGAAGGGATGGTTGATCCCTCAGTTTTGGACATTCCTAATTTAATGGAGGATAAGTATCCAGAAGCTGTCTGTATGATGGCTGGACTTTTGGAAGATGTATTTGGCGTTTCGGCATTGCTGAAGGCTTTTGAGCAAACAGATAACCCTAGAGCAAAGTTGTTATTCTATGGAAAAGGAAGCGCAGTGCCTGAAATTAATACTCATGCATTAAAGGACTCAAGGATCAGGTATTGCGGAGAATTAACAAATCAAAGAATTGTCGCTGAGGAAAAAAGGGCAACTTTACTAATCAACCCAAGACCTGCCGATGAAGAATGGACAGCATATTCTTTTCCATCTAAAAATATGGAATATATGGCATCAGGGACACCCCTTGTTGCCTATGACTTACCTTGCATACCCAGAGAGTACATTCCGTTTTTTTATCAAATCACTGATGAAGAGGACATGGCAGAACTTCTTAATAATTTGTTGTCAAAGGATAAGAAAGAACTACATGATTTTGGATTGAAAGCACAGAGATGGGTTACCGATAATAAAAATTATGTTATACAAGCTGGTAAAGTAGCGAAATTGATTCATTAAGAGGTAGGAACGATGATGTTTGATATTCCAGTAGCACTTATCGTTTTTAGGCGGAGTAATACGATACCGAAAATAATCCAACAACTGAGAGAAGTTAAACCAAGTAAAGTTTATATTCTTGCAGATGAGGGAAGGAATGATAAGGAAATAAAAGAAGCACATGCGTGTCGGATGTTAGTCGAATCTCAAATCGATTGGGATTGTGAGATTATAAAACGTTATGCTACTGAAAATAGAGGAGTATATAAGAATATAGGAGAAGGTGCTAAGTGGGTTTTAGAAAGAGAACGTTATGCGATTTTTCTTGAAGATGATAATTTGCCGGAAATATCATTTTTTGAGTATGCGAAAGAGTTGTTGATCAAGTATGAGGACGACCCAAGGATCATCTGGATATGTGGTACCAATTATTTCACAGAAATGGAATCTGAGAATAGTTATGAATTTACACAACACCTACTACCATGTGGATGGGCATCCTGGGGAAACAAATTTGGACGTTTTTATGATGGCGAATTGATGACTTTTTCTGACAAAAATAGACAGAAAGAATTCCTTCATAGTTATAAGAATAGATGGTTAGCCCACTGGCAGATGCAGTCTGTTCGCAATGAATATATCAGGTATAAGAGTACAGGACGATTTGCTTCATGGGATTATCAAATGGTATGGTCTATACGCTCACAGAACCTATTGGGTATTGTTCCTATGAGGAATCAAATAACTAATATAGGAGTGGATGATTTCTCAATACATGGTGGGAATACCAGAGAAAGCATTTTAACGTCACGCTTTTGTGAGGTCCCTTCAAAACCATTGTCCTTCCCATTGATGCATCCGGAAACTATTTCTATCAATGAGGCGTCTGAAACCGCTTTGTCTGAAATAATATGCCCACCGCATCTCATGGTTTTGAAATCTATTATAAGCACACGGTTAAAGAGATTGCTTGGAATTGAATCA
>CADBSP010000176.1 GCA_902797405.1 uncultured Eubacteriales bacterium
TGAAGCAAAGTTGGGTCGACCACTTTTTCTGACTGAAGACCAAACCTCTCGAATAAAAAATCTTTAAGTCTGTTCTCTCTCACAGTTATGCTCGAAATATTAGACAGATACTCCTGCATTACCTCAAGCGAATAATTGTTGAATAATTCAATTTTTCCGGAACTAGCCGCATAAGTTACTACTCGTTTGTCGTTGAAAACTTTTTTACTGCCCCAATAGACAGGATCTATACCACCTGTTAATGAAGGATTCCATATCTGGTCACTCCCGAGAACAAAGCAATCATAATCACACTCATGGTCTAAGGAAGGAAAATCCCTTATACACAGGAATTTATTTCTAAACAGCTCGAATTTCTTATGTCTTAATTTTGCCTGTAAGAAACTATTAAAAAAACCCGCCAAATAAGACAATGGGCTCTTAATAAAATTTTGAAAAGAATAGTCTTTCGAACCTATTATTTTGTTGTTATAGTCCAAGACAAATGCATCTTTCCCTTGCTCCCTCATTGCCTCTTGTAGAGCATAAGCTTGCAAAACAGCGCCATAATTATCTGCTTGATGAAAAGTAATAATACCTATCTTCATCGTATATGTTTTAATTTATAATAAAATGGTCTTAGAAAATCTTTAATCCTTGCTTTCAACCCTAAGTCAGCATATTTCAGTCCGATATACTTAAAGCCATATTCACAAAAATCCTTTACGAACTGGTCGCGGTATTCTGGACGTGGAATTGGAGCATGAAGTTGAGGTTGATCAAAATCACCCGAATTAATCTCAAGAAGAAAATGATTCTTTTGGGCACTCTTTAACAACTGATCACCTTTAGTAGTATTTGTAAAAACCACACTAATACCTTTATTGTCGTTTATTTCATCAGGAGTGGACTTCCATCCCCACAAATCTGCAATTGTAATATCTGAGGGACGATTATAGTTCGTAAATACGCAATTATAACATGACTCTCTTAATGCAAGGGAAGAATAAAAAAGACTGGCAAAAGTTTTACGAGTAATCTTATGGTCTTTGTAAACAAAAGACTCAAAGTGAGATTTCCATCCCATAGACTTATCCCTAAATAAAGCATATTCGAAGTCTCCATATTTTTTCCTTATATACTTCAAATAAGTTTGCCATAATGCGGGGCTCGACACACCATGGCATATTAAATCAATAGTGATAAGATTCTCTCTCAATTTGTTATTAACAGTCGCAAGCAGTCCGGCCACCTGACAAGGAGTGCCAGAAAATAAAACTACACGCCCCTTATTTAAATCATCCTTTACTGCAATAAAAATATCATTTAAGTCACTTTGAACATACTTTGAATAGCGCAATTTGTCTCTTTCGGCTTTGCAATGCGCCCTCAAATGACTTACGCGAAAAGAAGAATCAAATCCAGCTCCGTAAACAATACCACCATTTTCAATGACGATATCAGATAGTATTGCAAACGCACCCCCGCTTTGGCTTCGAGATAATTCATAAATATCGCTATTCCTTAAGGCATAATAATGCTGTGTATTAATTGCTTTGTCTTCTCTTTTATTGAATGGGCAAATCCTTAAACACTTCCCACAATTATTACAAATACTATCATCAACGACAGGGTACTTGAATCCTAAAGAGTCTTCTTTCATAGAAATAGCATGACGAGGACATTCACATTTACAAGCTGTACAACCTGCGCAATCTTGGGAAGATTTAATCCCTATATTATTTATATTAACCATGTAATCTATTTTTAACTATTCCAACAAAGTGATTACGTTCTTCTCTATTGAAACACATGAAGAATGTTAGAATGATCAAGAGGGTCGAAGAATACAACGTAGTAATAATCAAACACGCCCAACCATTATTAAACAAGTGAGATATATAATACGAAGAGCCCAATACTAATGAACCAATAATTCCTATAGGTAGGATAACCTTAACTATATAATCGCTGACCTTATAACCAACTAGACCTTCTATTATAAAAGCTCTCACAAAGACTGTTATCAAGGCAATAATAATTGATACAATCATTGTAAACTCTGGACAATAACCTAACTTTAAAAATACCCAACAAACTGGTAGATTAAAAATCATTAAAGCGCCCGTTATAATTTCAAAATTCCGAATTTTCCCTGTTGCTAAAGCAGCGGCAATTGATGGTCCATTAACCGACTCTATTATAGCATTAATTAGAACTAACTGAGTAAACAATACAGTATGTTCTGGCACTTCTTTAAGCCATAAATCTAACACAAAGAAAGTATTCGAAATTAAAGGTATGGCCAAAAGACTAATGAGAAAAAAACATATAATTGAACTATACCTAATTAAACTATGCATACCCTCCATGTCATTAGATGAGTATGACTTATAGATTTGGGGCTTTACAGCTGTAAAAAAATTTGATGTTAAACTATCTGTAGCTGTTAGAACTTGAAATGATACAGCTCTTGCTGCACTAATTGCTGGATTAAAAAAGGTATTGATTAAGATATTAACACCTTGGTTTCTAACTAAAACTGAGACGGCCCCAATAAGATGCCATCCAGAATAAGAAGATATTTCCTTGACCTCTTTTTTGTCCCATAATAATTTGAACCTGATATAGTCGTATTTTTTTTTGCAATATATGTAATAGACGAATGTGGTCAAGAAAGAAGCAATAAACATTAATACTGCATAGAATATTAAACGTTCACCACCAAAATAAGCCAATAATATAGCTATTCCTAGTTTTAAAGCGCACTCTATAATAGATAGATATGCGTAAAAAGACATATCTTCATGCGATATAACCAACGCGTTGTAGGGAATTGAAAGGCTTGAAGCTATAAAAGTTAATAATGAGATATGGTAGACGCAATTAGCTGCAAACACTCTATTCTCAGGTATTACCAACTTTGAATTAACAAAAGCCAAACCGATTGTTTCACATACAACAACCACTACAAGAATAAAACATAAATAAAGAGTCATTGTTAGACAAAAATCTTTATTAAGTTTTTTCTTATCCCCTGTTCCTAAATCCGTCGAAAAATACCTCTGACATGTAGAAGAGAGTGTACTATTAAAAAAAGACATCATAACTATGACGCCGCCCACAACATTATAAATTCCAAAATCTTCTACCCCAAGGTTCTCTAATATTATACGTGATGTGAATAAGGTAATACCCATTACCAATATCATACGTACGTATAACATTAATGTATTTTTCAGAATTCTTTTATTCGATACTGTTGTCATAGAGATGTAAACTTTTATTACCCCTGATGTCAAGCACTAATTACCGAACTCTATTCTTGATCGTATCAAGGCAGAAGGATTGCCCCCAATTACACTATATTCTGGAAAGTTTTTAGTAAGAAGGCATCTCGCACCTATAATTGATCCTTTTTTTATTTCTCTAGAGCCAATAATCATTACATCTCTTCCAATCCAGACATCATCTCCAATTACAACTTGATCTCTTGCCTCTTTCTTCCCTTGTAAAATCATAGGAATATCTGTCCGATCAAATAAATGAGTGCTCTCCAACATATACAGATTTGGCCCCATCATTACATTCTCTCCAATTATGGTATTATTGAGAATGTGTGCGTTATAACCAATTCCCGAATTATCTCCTATTACAATATCTTGGCCTTTTCCAAACCATGCCCCTTTTTCAATATTAACATTCTTTCCAATTTTCTTAAAAATATTTTTACAGCATATATACCTAATCTTCTGGGCCATTAATAATCTGCCTATTTTCGTATGACTGCCAGGAAGGTGTCTTGCGAATGCATAGTAAAGAGCAAGGAAAAGACGACGTTTCATAAAAATCATAAATTGACTAAATTAAACGAAATGAATCAGAATCCACCTTTTCCTTTTTTTCTTTTATAACACGAAGTAAGTATTGCCCGTATTGATTCTTCAGCATTGGCTGGGCTATCTCTCGCATGCGCTCTTCAGTAATCCATCCATTACGATAAGCAATACCTTCCAAGCAGGCAATCTTCAAGCCCTGTCGTTTCTCAATGACCTCTACGAATGTACTGGCTTCAGCCAATGAGTCATGAGTGCCGGTATCTAACCAAGCAAAACCACGTCCTAATACTTGAACCTTCAGTTCTCCATCCTTGAGGAACTCTTGATTCACAGTAGTGATTTCTAATTCACCACGAGCGGAAGGTTTGATATGTTTTGCAACATCTACCACCTTATTGGGGTAGAAATACAAGCCTACAACGGCATAATTGCTCTTTGGATTCTTGGGCTTTTCTTCTATGCTCAAACAGTTCCCCTGACGGTCAAACTCGGCCACACCATAGCGTTCAGGATCACTGACCCAGTAGCCAAAGACTGAAGCTTTCTTATTCTCTTCTGCTTCTTTAACTGCTTTACGCAATAAGGATATAAACTCGTTCCCATAAAAGATGTTATCACCAAGCACCAAACATGCACAGTCATTACCGATGAACTTCTCCCCAATAATGAATGCCTGTGCCAAACCATCCGGAGAGGGCTGCTCTGCATACTCAAAGTGAACCCCATAGTCAGAGCCATCTCCTAAAAGGCGCTTGAAGCCTGGAAGATCATAAGGAGTAGAGATGATAAGGATGTCTCTAATTCCAGCCAACATCAATGCGCTAATGGGGTAGTACACCATCGGCTTATCATAAATTGGGAGCAATTGCTTGCTCACGCCCTTGGTAATGGGGTAAAGCCTTGTGCCAGAACCTCCGGCTAACACTATTCCTTTCATATCAAACTCCTTTCTATGCTTAATTAAATATGCTCTTCAACCCCCCTGAAATGAACATTAAGTTCATGAAGATGCTCCAAAAGGGTTCCCAGGGGCGTTCCCTCTGTCATCTTTGCGAAAGCATTGACATCCTTAGGGAAGCACTTACCACCATAACCAAACTTGCCATCAGGGCCAGGAACGTAGGTGTGAGTATCGTTGATATAACCAGACAGCAAGACACCAGTATGTACCTTACGCCAATCAGCCCCCATCTGCTCACAGTATTCACGGCAGGCATTGAAGTAGGTAACCTTGTATGCACCAAATACATTGTGCATGTACTTGGTCAGTTCTGCCTCCAAAGGCGTCATCACCGTGAACTTCTTGCCAACAAAAATCTTGGTAAGTAATTCATGAGCTCCAGTGAACACCATCGTCTGTTTTCTGAAGTCCTCGATAAAGGTACGCTCCGTTAAGAACTCAGGCATATAGCAAACCTGATGACCTGTTTCCTTTGAAAGCATATCACTTGTACCAGGAAGAATAGTGGTACGCACAAACACCGGCACATCCGGAAGCTTTGTGATCAACTCTTTCATCAGTGTCAGATCCTGCGTACCGTCATCCTCTGTAGGCACGTGAATCTGCAGAAACGCAATATCAATATTGCTCAAATCATCGAAATACCCCTTCGGCGGGTCGCTGATGAACAATTTGCACTCCGGATTATTGTGTTCCAACCAA
>CADBSP010000177.1 GCA_902797405.1 uncultured Eubacteriales bacterium
AGGAATAGCGCTCCCCCATCACCCATAAAGGTTTTAGCCGGTGAAAAATTAAAAGGAAGGAACCCCAGGCATGCAGCCGATATTGCTATAAAGCCCAGCGTTGCGGCAACTCTTCCGACCATCTGTCCGTCATAAGCGATTATATATGCCATACAAAGCGTGCTTATGAATACCGTTCCTGCAGCCAGCCCGTCCAATCCGTCTATCAGATTGATGGAATTTGTAATACCAACTAACCAAAGAATCGTGATAATAAAATCTGCAGCATCACTAATGTGAAGTGCACCCTCACCAAAGTAATTGTGGATTATTTGAATCCTGATTCCAAGCGCAAACATGAGAACTGCCGTCGCAAGCTGCACTATAAGTTTCACATAGGCAGGAAGTTTCAGTTTATCATCCACAACTCCTAAGGCAAACATTATTAAACCGCCCAGAAGTATCGCCGGAATACCGGTATACTTAATGCAGAAAAACAGGAGGCAAAGAGAGACCGCAACGAAAATAGCCATGCCACCAAAAGCCGGGATTGGGCGTTTATGCATTCTCCTATTATCCTCCGGAACATCCATGATGCCGAATCTATGAGCCAGTCCCATGCTGAAAGGGGTTGCAAATAGCGCAACTACAAATGAGACTACAAAAACCAATATATATTTACTCATCTTAAATGATGCCCTTTACTCCTCTTTTCTTTGCATTTGCTATCATAGCATCTGCTATCTCCAATTGATATGCACTGGAAATATTTATGTTAGATTCTTCTCCCTGAACAAAACCAACTAACTTATCATTCTTTAAAAATACGTCTATTGAAGCTCTGAGCCCACCGCGTTCTTCCTCCGAGAGTTTCCCATAGAGTTCCTCGAAGGCCATCAGTCTAAAGGCCTGTGGTGTCTGTCCTCTATAGAGAATTGCTTTTTTAGGCATAAGCGAAATACTCTTTTTGTCATCGCTTTCAAACACCGTTTCCCTCATAGCCACGACTGTAGTACAGGCGTCGAACTCTTCCATCGCATTTATATTTCTATTGATTATTTCTCCTGTAACAAATGGCCTAATCGCCTCATGGGATATTACCATAGTTTCATCATCAAAGGGAAGGTTTTCTTTTATATATTTGATTCCATTTAAAACTGTACCCACCCTGGATTTACCGGCTGTAGTTACTATCAGTTTATCTCGTTCACCAAAATCCTGGAGGAACAGTTGCTCGGTATGTTCAACCCAATCCTTTGGAACCAAAACTATTACCTTGTTGATTCCATCATGATTAAGAAACACTTCAGTTGCATATGAGATTATAGCTCTGTGACGAATCTTCAGAAACTGCTTAGGGATACCGCCTACTTCAATCAGATCCATACCACCGGCAACAATTAATCCATAAATCATTTTTCTACCCTTCCATCATTCTATGATTTAATCAACAACTTTAATCAACACTTATTCAATTAGCTTTTCGTATTCCTTTGATACAGGCCCAACATCACCGAAGGTGATAAGCTGTCCCTCCTTCAATATCAAAGCCTTATCGCAGATGTTTCTGACCTGATCGATAGAATGCGAAACAAAGAGCACAGTCACGCCTTTATCAAACATGTCGATTACACGCTTCTCACTCTTTTTTCTGAACTTGGCATCGCCTACGGAAAGCACCTCGTCCAATATCAAAATGTCAGGCTCCACCGCAGTGCATATTGAGAATCCAAGTCTGGACTTCATTCCGGAAGAATAATTTTTGAGCGGCACATCTATAAACTTTCTCAGCTCCGAAAACTCTACTATCTCTTCAAACTTCGTATCGATGAATTCTTTTTTATATCCGAGCACTGCTCCATAGAGATAGATATTTTCCCTGGCTGTATACTGCATATCGAACCCTGCGCCAAGTTCCAATAGGGGTGCCAAAACACCGTGCTTGGTGACCTTACCTTCAGTAGGACGATATACTCCTGCGATTATTTTTAGAAGAGTACTCTTCCCCGCTCCGTTAAGCCCCAGAATTCCCAGTCTATCACCCTTCTTTAATTCGAAGTTTATATTTTTAAGAGCCCAAAATTCATCGTAATGAACCTGACCTTTGATAAGCTTAATAACATACTCCTTCATGTTATCTAGCTTCTCAGAGCTCAGATTGAATTTCATGCTCACATTGTCAACTTTTACACTTGTTTTTTTCTCTGCCATTTTTATGTAATCCGTGCAATC
>CADBSP010000178.1 GCA_902797405.1 uncultured Eubacteriales bacterium
GCGATATCCTGGATATTCCCAAACTATGTGGGATGGCTGTGGATAAGAATGACCAGGACTTAAACTATGGTGTGGATGCAATCATTACTGAGCATTCCAGGGGAGCAAAGTGCATCTATGGACTGGATGCATATATTCGCCTTATGATTGAGCGCGGCCTGGACTCAGATAAATGGATTGCGGATTTCATAAATGATATAGGTAAAGAAGCTGCGACATTAACAAAGAGCGAATTAGTAGATAATAAATCGGCAAAGAATGAATCAATAGATAATAGATTGGCAAAGAATGAATCAATGGAAAACAAGCGTAGCGTCATACTTCCAATCGTTATCATGAACGATGTCTCCCAGGGCCTTGTTCCAATGGATGCTGATGACCGCTCATTTAGAGAAGCCAACGGTCGCGCGCTTATTCGCCTAGCGGAATCTGCAACAAACGTGTATCGGGTTTTTTGCGGAATCCCTTCCAGGATTAAATAAGAGATTGTTACTTGCTGTGTTATACGGACAACAAGGTATAATCGATAATAACTCGCGCAGCGCTGCGTAAAAATAGGAGAAAACATGTCATCAAAAATCTTAATGCTTCGCCACGGAATTACCGAAGGAAACAAAAACCGTTGGTTCTACGGAGCCTTGGATCTCCCGCTCCTACCTGAAGGGAGGGAGGCTCTTTTGATGCAAAAGGAAGAAGGTATATATCCACCCATTCCTGAGGGGGCTAAATTCTACACCACGGGAAAAGGTAGAACGCTGGAAACATTGGAAACACTGTTTGGTGAGCGTCCTCATGAAGTGATTAAGGATCTAAGGGAAATGGAGTTTGGAGAATATGAGGGGCATTCCTTTGATGAACTGCAGGAGGATCCCGGGTTTCAGGAATGGCTAAATGACGAGACAGGAAACTATACTCTTCCCGGAGGTGAGTCCCGCAATCAGTTTAACGAAAGGGTTTTACGCGGCACCGAAGAACTTCTTTCACGTCACATGGATGCGAAGCCACGCGATGAAGAAAACGATGTGCAGTCAAAGAGCCTTGAAGAGTCAGGAGAGGAAAATGAAGAGATGTCCGTTGTCATATGTCACGGGGGAGTGATTTGCGCAATAATGGACTTCATGTTCTCGAATGAAAAGGAAGACATGTGGCAATGGATGGTGGAGCCTGGCTCCGGTTATTTGGTAGAAATAGAAAACGGAAGCCCAATTAATTACATGCAAATAGGAAAAAATATGGTATACTATTAAAGTTGCTTCACCGTTTAATCATAACGAGTTTATAATCCCATAACTATTCAAGTGTAGAATCAAAAGAGATTAACAAAATAGAATTATTTGAGGGTAGAGAATGTCGAGAGTAGAAACACAAGCGGCACTAAAAAAAGAAAAAAAGAAATCGGGAATTGGTGCATGGATATATAGGATAATAATCCTTGCTCTTATTTGTGTTATGGGTTACAGCGGATACAATATCTTCCGAATATACAGTGAGTACGAAGAAGGAACCGTAATCTATGAGGATTTGGCTGATGATGTTGGTGCCGGAAAGCTGACCGGAACAGATAACAGCAGATTGCATCTGGACTGGGCCGGATTAAAGGAAAAGAATAAAGATGTATGTGCCTGGATTAGGTGTAAGGACACGGTAATTAATTACCCAATAGTGAACGGAGAAAACTGGGACAATGCCCCTTCATACAATGACCACTATCTAGTCACTACGATAACTGGTGAAGCCAATGGAAAAGGGACTCTTTTCATCGACTATAATTGCAATGATCCCTTCAGGAGCTTCCTCACAATTATATATGGTCACAGAATGAAAGACGGTTCCATGTTTAAGCCTTTGGTAGAATACTTTGGAGAGTCGGGCGTCGCTTATTTTGAAAAGCATCCGAGCATGGAACTCTACACGCCCAACCAATCCTTTGATATTGAAATCTTTGCCTGTGCCAGGGTATACGAAAGCGATACGTCAATATACAAATACAATTTTGCCGATGCTTGGGGCGAAATCGATATCGAACAAAAGCAAGCGTATCTGGACAGAATTGCAGAGATCAATCAGTTAATGGCAACCCCGAGGGTAGAAGTTGGTCCGGATGACGTAATCGTTATGATGAGCACCTGCACTGCAGAGCTCGATGAAGATAGACTAGTCGTCTGGGGAAAACTGGTTCCTGTTGAATAGTAAAAGAGCGATAATCTTTCGGTTATCGCTCTCTTAATTATTGTGCACTCAATTATTGTCTAATAATGGGCTGGTCGACTAATCCCAATGGATCGGGGAACCCGATGCCCTGTGCTTTCAACTATCGTCTAATAATCGTTATTCTTATGCTTTCAACTATCATCTAATAATCGTAATTCTTGTGCATTCAATTATCGTCTAATAATCGTAATTCTTGTGCATTCAATTATCGTCTAATAATCGTCAGGTCTAATAGTAACTTCGCCTGAAGCCAATGTTTCCATTTCTCTCATGCGAATACCTTCCATATACTCCACAACCAATCCGCCGTTATCGTCCACATCGATAGCTCTGGCTTTAATTGGACGATGCCCGTTCATTGGATGAACCATAATCCCTTTTCCTAGGATAAAGCAGCGTCTTCTGTATTCTGAAAGGAAGGTTCTTTCAGAGATCGCCGGCAGCATTTCAAGCAGATGGTTAACAACAGCAGCTGCAAGTCTGGTTCTGGAGAAAGAATTGTATTCGTCGGAAATCGGGCCGGCAATTCCGTCGAGATCAGGTGAGAGCTCACCCGGGAAGCAGTTTATTCCGATTCCGATAATAAGGCTGTCTATTCTTCCCGTCTCTAAATTTGTTTGGGCCTCTGTCAAAATTCCGCATACCTTACGGTCTCTATAGAATATATCGTTGACCCATTTTATTTTTGGACTGATTCCGCATACCTCATCGATGGCGTGACATACAGCAACCGCCGTCGCGATAGTAATGAATGGCGATTTTGCCAAATCGAAACCAGGTCTAATGCCAACAGTGAGATAGAGGCCTGTATCCGCAGGGGATTCGAAGGTACGACCAAGCCTTCCCTTTCCTGCAGTTTGGGAATTGGCAACTATAACAACCGGTGTATCACCGATCTCAATTGTCTTAGCATAGTTATTGGTGGACCCGATAGAATCAAACACCTTCAGTCTGCATGGATATTTTAGTAACCCCTCCAGGGAAGCCTCGCTTAAAATGTCGGCCTTTTCCCTAATGCAATATCCTTGACTGGTGCGGCTGTAGATTTTATAACCGTTTCTTTTGAGAGTCTTGGCGGCCTTGTTGACTGCGGCCCTGGATATACCAAGCTCCTTAGCGAGTTTTTCCCCTGAAACATAGGTACCGAAATTATCGTCTAGATACCTTAAGAGTTCGGTTTTTGTTGACATATTATTTCCTCCAATCCCAAAATATTTTAAAGCAAACACCGACTTCACGAATGCGGATAATCATCGCTTCACGAATGCGGAAAATCATCGCTTCACGAATGCGGATAATCATCGCTTCACGAAATGCGGATAATCATCGCTTCACGAATGTGGAAAATCTCCGGTAATCGAAATTCGCGATTTTTTGCAATAAAATAATCTCTACTATTACCCCGTTTGTAAACCTGCATCAAAGGCAAGGCCTGTCAATGCGTTTTCCCCTTGGTTTACAATAGAAATTATACATTGAAATTAAGCCAACTGTCAACAAAAAACGCGAGAAAGCAGAGTGGTCGCAAGATGTCCAATTCTTCTCTAAACCAAAACTCAAAAAATCCCGAGATATAATCTCGGGAAAGGCTGTGCTTTGGAGTAGGCAGTTTTGTTTTATACCCATAGTTTTTCGGGATAGAGACCTTTGTCCTTCATGGAGCGGATGGCATCCATCACGCCTTCTTTATCTTCCTTATATGTAACTCCGTACCACTGATCGGAAGAGCGAAGAACTTCTACGTCCGCCTTCCCGGCCCGGAGAAGTGAGTCAACTGCACTAGGTAGATAGTATTCGCCCTTAAGTGGATCTTCGCTTAGAATTCCGGCTAAATGGTTAGGAAAACCTGTTTCCAATTCGTTCATCATTTGGCGACCGAACCCCCAGAAGTTCATGGATACAGGAGTGTCGTCGGGAAGTGCAGTCCAAGTCTCGCCATCATCCTCCGTAAATGCAATTTCTCCGGAAGGCTGGCGGAGGATTTTAGTACGCTCAGTGATGTTCTGAAGCATGGAGTTATCATCGAGCTCGCACACGCCTCTGGCAACATGTCCGGTTTCAGACAGGGTCTTATCAAGTCGATAGCCCACCATAGCAAAATGCTGCTTGTCGCAGTTGGCAGATGCTCCTTCATTAAAAGCCGTGATTTCGTCTGCGCTTTCCGATGCTCCTTCGTTAAAAATCTTATCTGTGCTGTCTTTACCTTTATCCAGGGAATCCAAAAAATCGTACATATGTTGGAAAGCTGCAGCCCCGTAAAAGTCATCAGCATTTATTACAGCAAAGGGTCCCTCGACCAGATTCCTGGCGGAGAGTACGGCGTGGCCTGTACCCCAGGGTTTTGCTCGCCCCTGGTCGATGGCCTTTTCAACCTGAGCCATTAATTCATCATCTGCTCCGGGAACGTCCTTGATGTCCTGGAAGGCGTATTTGACCTCCATATGCTTTCCTGCTCTACCGTCAATCAAATTCCGGAAGTCTTCCTCGTTTTCTTTCTTGATGATGAAAATCACCGACTCAAATCCCGCCAGCATCGCGTCATATAAGGAAAAATCAAGGATTATCTCCCCTTCCTTAGTGATTGGATCTATCTGCTTTAAACCACCGTATCTGCTGCCCATTCCGGCGGCCATCACGATGAGTGTAGGTTTCTTTGACATAGTTTCCTCCTTTAAATGAAGCGAATTCAGTTTTATTTTAAGCAATAGGTAAGTAGGTTTTGTAGTGGTCGCTAGTAACTAATAAGATACAATAATCAGCAAGCTTTCGCAATTAGTTTATGGAAAAGCAAAGTTCATTCGCTGCGTTCGGCATCGAGGAAAAAAGGAGCTTTGCCTGCGGCGAGGTATAAAAAAAGGCCGATGCCGAACGTGGGTATGCAAAAAGAGGCCATCTGCGTTCGGCATCGAAAAAAGATTTAAAGAGGGCTACACTTCTTATAGTGGTTTTTAAAGAAATTCGGGAAAAAGTAATACAGGATGAAGTGGTTCGGATAGTCGAAATCTATGGGGAGAGAAAGGAAAAACAATGGTAAAAACATAAAAAAGAAAGGTAAAAATATGAGGAAACAATGGGGATTCACAAATGCGAAAAAATGTTAAAAAATCAATAAAAAAAGGCAAAAAAGTCCTTGCAATCCCAGTTGATTTGTTGCATAATGATGAAGCACGCTAAAAGGGCGTGGAAAACAAAAGCGACAACTATTAGTCGTAATCTCTGCGCAGTATGAGAGCTGCGCCATTAAGACCATAGGGAGGTGAAACGAATGAATAACTACGAAGTCCTGTTCGTCA
>CADBSP010000179.1 GCA_902797405.1 uncultured Eubacteriales bacterium
CGCGATAGTATTCTAGTTAAAACATTTGTTGGCGAAGCGAAGTGGAAGGAAATAGATGATCTCATTAGTACCGGCGACTATGTCAAGGTCCAGGGGAAACCAGGAATCGACATGTATGAAAACAATGAGCTCACTATTTCTTTGGATAAAATCGAGAAGGGCGATGTAGCAAAACGAGAGGACAATTATCCCGGTAAACACAGGGTGGAATTGCATTGCCACACCAAGATGAGCAGGATGGATGGCTTAAATGATGTCGAATCAATAATAGAGACCTCATCTTTTTGGGGACAGCCCGCAGTTGCAATAACCGATCACGGCGTTGTTCAGAGCTTCCCGGATGCCATGAATAAGGGGGCCAGCCTTGCAAAAAAAGGAAAGCCAATAAAAATCATTTATGGCATGGAGGGATACGTTTTTGATGACAGCGATTGCATAGACTCTGAAGGAAACATAGATTATAAGAAAAAGAATACTAACCATATTATTCTATTGGTTGCGAATCAGCAGGGGATGAGAAATCTCTACAAGCTGGTTTCCATGTCGCATCTTAACTATTTTTATAAAAGACCCAGATTACCAAAGTCAGTAATTGCTGAGAATAGGGAAGGGTTAATAATTGGTTCTGCATGTGAAGCGGGAGAGGTTTTCCGTGCGATTGTTTCCGGGGCATCGGATGAGGAGATAGATAAAGTTGCATTCTTCTATGATTATTTGGAGATTCAACCCTTAATCAACAATCAGTTTATGATTGATAAAGGATATGTCCAGGGAAGAGAGGATTTAAGAAACTTCAATAGAAAAGTGTTGGAATGTGGTGATAGGCTCGGTAAACCTGTATGTGCAACTACAGATGCTCACTATGATGAACCGGAGTCTGCTGTTTACAGAAACGTAATGCTGGGCAGCATGGGATTTGAAAACGCAGAGAACGGACAGGGACTATATTTGAGAACGACGGAGGAAATGCTGGATGAATTCTCTTATCTGGGAGAAGATAGAGCATACGAAATAGTCGTAGAGAATACCAACAGAATTGCAGATATGATAGAGGAAGGTATCAAGCCGATTCCTGACGGAAAGTATCCTCCTGTGATTCCCAATTCTGATGAAACGCTTAGAAGCAGCTGTATGAACAAAGCCAAGGAATTGTATGGAGACCCACTTCCGGATGTTATAGCTGAACGACTTAAGACGGAATTGGATTCCATCATTTCAAACAATTATTCTGTAATGTATGTTTCCGCCCAGATGCTTGTTAACAAGTCTTTGGAGGATGGTTATATGGTTGGTTCCAGAGGGTCTGTTGGATCATCATTGGTCGCAACACTTGCAGGAATCACGGAGGTTAATCCGCTGGATCCTCATTACATCTGTCCTAAGTGCAAGTACATAGAATGGGGCGACAGAAATGAATATGACTGTGGAATAGACATGCCACCAAAGAAGTGTCCGGAATGTGGAGCTGAATTAAACCGCGATGGTTTTACAATTCCTTTTGCTACATTCCTCGGATTCGACGGAACCAAGGAACCGGATATCGATTTGAATTTTGCCGGTGAATATCAGGCAAGAGCGCACAAATATGTCGGCGAAATCTTTGGTGAAGAAAACGTTTTTAAAGCCGGAACGGTTTCAACCTTGGAAGAAAAGAATGCTGAGAGAATAGTAGCTAAATTCAGCGAGAAGACCGGTATTAGTTACGGTCGCTTGGAAACCATGAGACTTGCTTCCGGATGCCAGGGAGTTAAGAACACAACAGGGCAGCATCCGGGTGGCATTATTATTGTTCCCGACGACCATGAAATTTATGAATTCTGTCCGGTGCAGCATCCCGCAAATAAGGATGTAGATATAGTGACTACGCACTTCGATTATCACAAATTGGAGAAGAACCTGCTTAAACTGGATATTCTGGGGCATACAGGACCCTCAATGTTTAGGCATCTTTTCGATATGACCGGGATTAATCCTATGACGGTAGATATTACGGATAGACGAGTGCTAAGCATTTTTAACAGTACCGAAGCTTTGGATATTAAGGATCCGGAGTACAGGTATACTGACGGAACCTTTGCTATACCTGAATTTGGTACATCCTTTGTTAGAGCTATGCTTCAGGAAATAAAGCCGAAACAGATAGCTGACCTAGTTAGAATTGCAGGCTTTTCTCATGGTACTGATGTATGGACAAATAACGCCCAGGACTATGTTAATCAGGGAATTGCTTCCATGAATGAAGTTATATCCACCAGAGACGATATAATGAACTATTTGATTTTAAAAGGACTGGAAAACAAGCAAGCCTTTGATATCATGGAGGATGTCAGAAAGAATAGGCCACTAAAGGAAGAGCAGTTAAAGGTAATGAAAGAGCACGGAGTTCCTGACTGGTATATTGAATCCTGTAAAAAAATTCAGTACATGTTCCCGCGAGCTCATGCTGCGGCATATGTTATGACTTCAATGAGAATGGCCTGGTATAAAGTTCATTGTCCGCCGGAGTTCTATGCAGCACATTTCTCCGCGTCAGTTGATGCCTTTGAAACAGCTACAATAATGAAGGGCCAGGGAGCGTGCGACGAGGCCGTTCGCAGGATAACCTCCAGAGGTGACGGCGACCCTGACTTTGAGAGAAGGGAAAAAGATAAGAAAACTAAGCCGGTATTTGAAACCGCCTATGAGATGTATGCCAGAGGATATAGGTTTAGGCTACCTGAATTGGGAAAATCCAAAGCATTAAAATTCACTGTGTATAACGGGGATGTTCTTCTTCCGTTTGTTGCATTGGAAGGTGTAGGAGCAAGTGCAGCCAAGTCCTTGTATGATGCATACGAAGATAGACCATTCGCAACAATAGAAGATGCTATCAATAGAGGAAAGATAAATAAGACAGCGGTGGAGGCGCTTAGAACATATGGAGTGTTCGCAGGCCTCCCTGAAACGGATCAGATTTCATTCTTTAGCATTTTATAGGGGCATTGGTATGAAAAACAAATCTTTTTTAGCTGTACAAACCAGGTGGGAATCCACGAGAGTAGACCTTGATGATATTCTTTTGATTGAAAGAAGACTTCGCAAGGTCTTTTTAGTTACTTCGGAGAGATTGATAAGCTACTATGACAAAATCAAGCACATAGAGCCGCTTCTTGGAGAAAACTACATGAAGCTGTTGGACGGTTGCTTTATCAATCTTGAAAGAATGGAGAGTGCCAAAGAAGGTATTCTAAGATTCGATACCGGGTTTGAGCTACCCGTATCTTCTAGGAATTTTGCAAAAGCAAAAAGGAGTCATCATTCCTACTACAGAACTCGTCAACTAAGAGAATCTGGTGAGGCTCAGGAAGAATCAAATTAGTCCTAAAAAAATACTTGCGTTTATCATAGCCTGGTTATAAAATACTCTTTGTGATTTACGCACTTAGAGTGTTTTAGTGTTGTTAAACTATATGTATTA
>CADBSP010000180.1 GCA_902797405.1 uncultured Eubacteriales bacterium
GCAGCTGACTGCCCAGTAGGTTGCATCTCCGAAGGCGATACACAGTATGTTATCGACGCAGGTCAGTGCATTGACTGTGGTTCTTGCGTAGAGAACTGCCCAGTAGACGCACCTCACGCTGGCTAATAAAGCGAGTAATGCGGAAGGTTCCCAAAAGGGAACCTTCTTTATTTGCTTTTATTCCTCATTTAATGAATTGTTTTGCTTTTTGGTGTGGCCCTTTTTAGCCTCATTTTTCTTTATGTCGTTCATTCTGTATGCCAGGGTGTGGATGCTGTCGGAAAGATGTACTACCTCCAATGCTACATGTTTAGGAACTTCTATGTCCGTTGTGGCAAAACTCCAAATCCCCTTAACTCCGGCAAAACAGAGCTTATCCGCAACTTCCTGTGCACTTTCTTTGTCCACACAGATAATACCAATATCGATTCTTTCTTTTTCTACATATTCTACGATGTCCTCGTAGTCCATTATCTCTATGCCTTCCAGCATGGTGCCGATAAGGTTTTTGTTCTTTTCGAAGACTCCGCAGACCTTGAAGCCACCTCTTATCGTGTTTGTGTACTTGGTAATCGCATGGCCCAGGTTACCTGCTCCCATGATTACCATTCGGTACTCTTTATCCAAACCGAGGATGGCATCGATTTCTTCTCTAAGTCCCTCTACACTGTATCCGTATCCCTGCTGACCAAATCCACCGAAGTTGTTCAAATCCTGTCTAATCTGAGATGCAGTGTATCCGATTAAGGTGCTGAATTCCTTTGATGAAATTTTTTCTACACCCTTCTTTTGAAGTTCCATCAAATATCGCCTGTATCTAGGCAAACGATTGATTACTGCATTGGAAATCTTAGTGTTTTTCATATATCCTTTACTCCAAAATAATTAGTCTCTGCTAAGCTATGCGCTCGCACTGATTGTTTTTCTGCTAAGCTATGCGCTCGCGCTGATTGTTTTCTCCAAAAAAATCAAGCCCGCCATAGGCGGGCCAACATTCTACTCTGTTTGTTCTTCAACGTATTTGACAATGTCGCCTACTGTTTGGAATTTTTCTGCTTCCTCGTCCGGAATTTCAATATCGTATTCCTCTTCGATGGCCATAATGATTTCAACAGCATCTAAAGAATCAGCTTCCAAGTCCTTCATAAGATTTGTCTCCAGTGCAACCATGGATTCATCCACACTTAGCTGGTCTACAATGATTTCCTTAATCTTTTCAAATACCATGTTTATCCTCCAAATCGTAACTGATATCTTTCTCGATATTTCCCTATACCCACCGTTGGTGAATACGGTACGCTCCCCCTTCACCAAGGCTATTATAGAGAACTAATCATTGAAATGCAACCCTTTTTTCTTACGTTTTTCTTCACTGAGCAATCACAATCTTCATCCTGCGATTACAAGGGTTTTGGGTAGAAAATCTATTCTTCCGCCAAGGTCATCCATCGGTCGTAGACCTGATCCAATTCCTTTTTCCAATCCGCTACTTCCTGCGCCAGAATCCGCAGTTTTTCATGGTTTGTGGAGTTTTCCGGAAGGCACATTTCCGCTTCGTTTCTTTCTATCAAGGCTTCCAGTTCCTCGATTTTTTCCATGAGGGAATTCTGCTCACGCTCCTTCTTCCTGGCAGCGGCTTCTTCCTTCTTCTTAAGTTCACGTTCTTCTCTGGCGGATAATCCTGTATTTGCTGCATATTCACTGCCGATTCTATCTGCGTTCGCACCGGTGATTAATGTCGCTGATTGTGTTGCGCTCACACCAGCGTTCAATGTCGCTGATTGTGTTGCGCTCGCATCAGCGTTCAATGGCGCTGATTGTGTTGCGCTCGCATCGGGGTTGCCGTACGTGCTCGCGTTTGGATTCGCGTCTGCACTCGCGTTTGGATGCATTCCCGATTTGGAGAATCCCTTTACATGAGCATTCCCCGATTCCATGGCTGATTTCTTTGCCAGATAATAATCGTATTTCCCGAGGAATTCTACCAGTCCTCCCGGGGTGAGCTCGAAAATCCTATCCGGAATCTTGTTCAGGAAATATCTGTCGTGGGTTACGGTAATCACCGTTCCCGGATACTCCATCAAAGCTTCCTCGAAGGCTTCCTTTGATGCAATGTCCAAGTGGTTCGTCGGTTCGTCCAGGACCAAAACATTGGCACCGCTCATCATAAGCTTAAGAAGAGATAGCCTGGCCTTCTCTCCACCCGATAGCCCGGCAACCTGGTTGAAGACCATGTCACCTCTGAACAGGAAGCGCCCCAGAATATTTCTGACCTCACCATCGGATAAAAGCCTATGGTCATTGTGAATCTCGTCTATCACAGTGAGGTCGTTATGTAAAAGCATCTGGCCCTGATCGTAGTAACCCAGTTCAACGTTGTGCCCCGGTTTAACGTATCCTGTATCCGGTTCCAACTGTCCCAGCATAATCTTTAGCAATGTCGTCTTTCCTGTTCCGTTGTCTCCGATTATGCAAATCCGCTCTCCGCGTTTGATGTCAAAGTTTATATTTTTAAATAGAGTACGTTTTCCCAGTCTGCACTCCTCACTATTTTTATCTCCGCCGAGGTCTTCTCCTGTTGCCATTGATTTACCGGTCAGTGGATAACCATAGGAAATGTTCTCCCCGAACAAAGTGTCATAGCCGCTTTGGAATTTTTGATGGAAGTCTATTTTAATGGAGGCATTCTCTCCGCGCGGCTTCTCCAGACGTTCAACATGAGCCAGTCTTTTCTCTCTGGATGCTGCTCGTTTGGCAAGCTTCTCCGTGCCGCGTTCCTTGTAGCTTCTGATTAAATCCTCCTGACGGCGAATTTCCATTTGCTGTTTGTTGTATGCTCTAAGGTCAATCTCTCTTTGTTGGTGTTTCTTTTCAATGTACTCCGTATAGTTTCCCTTATACATTGTGAGGCCGTGGCTCTCTACCTCGAATATATGCGTCGCGATACTGTCCAAAAAATATCTGTCGTGGGAAATCAGAATAATGGTTCCTCGATAGTTTTTTAGATACTGCTCCAGCCACTTAAGCGTTCCTATGTCCAGGTGGTTTGTCGGTTCATCGAGCATCAAAATATCCGGCTTTCTGAGCAATAGACACGCCAAAGCAAGGCGCGTTCTCTCTCCTCCGGAGAGGCTTCCCGTAAGCATTCTGTGGCTATCCTCGCCGAAGCCCATGGATGTCATAACTCCGATTATTTCGCTTTTGTATGTATATCCTCCGCGGCGCTCGAACTCTGATTGCAACGCATTAAGCCTGCTCCAAAGCGAAGCCTGTTTCGCCTCTCTGGATGAAGAGGAGTCGTTTGATGAAGCGGGCTCGTTTGACGATACGGAGTCGTTTGATGATGCGGGCTCGTTTGGTGTGGCGGAGTCGTTTGGTGTGGCGGAGTCGTTTGGCGCGGCGGAGTCGCTCGATATAATTGACTCACTCGCTAGCCTTGCGATTTCCTCGTTTAGAGATTCGATTTCCCTTTCCATTTCGTCAAGTCCCGAGAATATCCCCGACACCTCCTCAATAACCGTCTTATTTGGATCAAAATAATCTCTTTGTTTCAGATATCCCACGGAGATATCCTTGGACACGAAAAAACTCCCGGTGCTTGGTTCTAATTCACCGGTGAGCATATTCATCAAGGTTGTTTTCCCCGCTCCGTTCACTCCAACTATTCCGACCCTGTCGCCGGCGTTAACGTGAAAAGATATATTCTCTAGTATTACGTCCGTTCCGTAGGATTTCCCCAGATTGGACGCCGAAAGTACAATCATAATGACTCCATTTATAGTTCTATTACAATGTATTTGCGATGTATTAACGCTTCAATCTTCATTACTTATTCGCAGCTAAAAGCTTAGATCCGCGTAGGCGTCCAGGCTTAGGTCGTCCGCTCCGAACTTCTGGTATTTATAATATGCCGCCGAACCAATCATTGCAGCATTGTCTGTACACAGCTTCATTTCCGGAAGGTATAGCTCTATACTTTCTCTCTCGCATGCTTCCGTAAGCGCTTCCCTCAGCCTGCTGTTTGCGGCAACACCACCGGCAACCACCAGACGTCTCGGGGGAAGATCGATACCGTTATTTTTGGCAGCGTTTGAATTCGTTTCACTATATTTATTGACCGCCTCTATGGATTTTGTTACAAGAACATCCACGACGGCTTCCTGGAATCCGGCAGCAACATCGGCTGTGTTAATCTCGCGACCCGCCTGGCGCTCTGAATTCACATGGTTAAGAACAGCGGTTTTAATTCCACTGAAGCTGAAATCAAGGCTGTCCTTCTCCAGGTAAACCCTTTTAAAATGAATGGCTTCAGGGTTGCCCTCCTTTGCCAGTTTATCTATCTTTGGTCCACCGGGATAGCCCAGGCCGATTACGCGAGCGACCTTATCGTAGGCTTCACCAACCGCATCATCACGCGTGGAACCGAGGACTTTGATCTTAGTGTAGTCCTCCACCTCGACTATGTTCGTATGTCCGCCGGATACCACCAGGCAAAGAAACGGTGGCTCCAAATCGGTATATGTAATGAAGTTGCTGCTCACATGACCATACATGTGATTAACGCCAACTAAAGGAATATTTCCGGCCAGGGAGTATCCCTTGGCTGCAGCAACTCCGATAACCAGCGCACCGATTAGACCGGGGCCATTTGTCACCCCAATAAGGTCGATGTCATCCCAGGTTACTCCAGCCTCATCCAGCGCACGTTGAACAACGGGGTTCATATTCTCCAGATGCTTTCTGGATGCAATCTCAGGAACCACGCCACCATAAGCTTCGTGAATTGCTATCTGAGAACTGATTATATTGGAAAGAACCTGCCTGCCGCCATTAAGCACGGCAGCAGCAGTCTCATCACAGCTCGATTCAATTGCCAATGTTAAAAACTTTTCTTTCATTAATCTATCTTAAATCTATCTATCTTTGTTTTCCTTTTGAATTCAGTTTTATATTTTATCTCTATTCAATCTTTCGCTTGTACCGTTAAATCAATTCTCCCTCAAAATCCTCGGTGTTGTCTCCTTCTGAAGGCATTTCTTTAGTCATAAGAAGTGCGCCGGCCCCGTCTTCATAATAATACGGCCTTAGGCCTACCTGCTTAAATCCAAATCTTTCATATAGTTTAAGCGCCGGAACATTCCCCACTCTTACCTCCAAAGTCCAGAAGCTTACGCCCTCGTCCTCGGTCTCGTTAATCACAAGTTCCAGGAGCTCGCTTGCAATTTCTTGTCTTCTGTGGTCGGGATGCACAGCGA
>CADBSP010000181.1 GCA_902797405.1 uncultured Eubacteriales bacterium
CGGAAGCCTTATCCTCCAGAGCCTGCCAGACAGCGGAGCGATAGTTTCTCATTTTTGTATCGGCAGAAACAGGATTCCTGGAAACGTCACCTATTTCTATCCCAGTTTCATCAAAAAGTCCATAGCTCCTGGCTTTGTTCAGGATATCATCGATTGTAATCTGGTAACCTAGCGATTCATTAGTTCCCCAATCTTTAGCTGTAGCGATGCATGCAAAATAATAGTTGCAGGAATTCCCGATTCCCCATTCCAAATTTTCTATTCCATCAGTAGCCTGTGCTTCATTCCATGCGGAGCATCCGAAGGATCTATCACCTATATCTATATGCCCCTGGTCAACTATTTCTTTTTCAGGATCCAGTCCACAGGAGAGTGCCGCCAAGGCTGTGATTGGCTTAAAGGTGGAACCGGGCGCAACTGCGGTTCTGGTCGCATTATTGTACAATGGAGTCGGCGAAAGCGAATCTCTTGGATTCTCCGGTTGAACTGATGCCCATTCTTCCGATGAAATGCCATCGGCAAAATTATTCAAATCGAAGTCCGGATAACTAGCCATAGCTATTACGTCTGCAGTCTTTACGTCCAACACTACTGCCGCACCACTTCTGGCGTGTTCGTTTGCCTCTATAACGTCTTTAAGCGCCTTCTCTGTGGCTTTCTGCATATCTACGGACATGGTCAGATATACGTCCTGACCTTTTTTTCCATCCTGTTCGCTGATGGTATTTACATATGAACCATAGCTGTTAACTCTGACCGTAGTTATACCCGGAGTACCGTGGAGTTTTTCTTCTAACGCAGCTTCAATTCCGTCCTTTCCAACCAGGTCACTTACCAAATAGTTTCTCTCATTTACAAAATACTCGATTTCGCTATCCGATATGGCACCCATGTAACCGATAATATGGCACCCAACATTTCCATAAGGATAGAACCTAACTGTTTCTGAACTGACATCCACACCGGGCAGATTCATCTCCTTAAAGAATACAACTGATAAGTCACTAATATCCGTAGCTATTGTCAAAGGCAAGTATTTTTGATAGCTGTTAGTTGCCACCTTATTTCTAACAACAAATATTTTTCTAGCTTCCTTATCAGAAAGATATGGATCAATTATATAATTTTCCCGCAATTCATGGAAACATTCTTTGGCATCCTTTTCGCCATCTTCGTCCAAATACACTCCAAACTTCGACCAAAAGTTTTCTTTGTTAATTCTGTATGTGTACTTCATCGTCCTGATATTGATTGGAAGATAGATATTATGCTTTTCCTGAAGCTCGTTCATCGCCTCGTATCTATCCGTATCAGAGGAAATACCATATTCACCTAGATAAGTTTCAAAAACCCTGGATGCCGGAGTGCCAATTGAAAAACCATGTTCCTTTAACCATTTATCTAATTCTTCATCAAAGGTATAGCTAAAAGCACCGGAATCACTTATTAGAATCGGGAAGTCGTCATTATACTCATCACCATTTTCAATTAGCTTGTTTATGAGAGTAAGCGACGAATTATTAATCTCTTCCGTGGTAAGATTGCTGGCATTAAAAACCACATTGAAAACCTGACGGTTCCCCGCCAAAAGATTTCCGTTTCTGTCATAGATATTACCTCTAGGTGCAGGTGTATAAAGAGTCTTTGTTGTTTGGGCGGATGCTTCATCTATCCAGCGATCATGCTGAACCATTGTAAGCATGAAAAGACGGACTGCCAAAACAGTCATCAGTATAACGATTAAGGTTATTAACTTTCCATATCTACCTACGCCTCTAAATCTTTGATTCATTTATTACGCTCTTTTAAAAATGTTGTTTATCTAAAGTACCCGTCTCTTCTTCTCTGGATCAAATCCTGTGAGATAAGAATCAAAGCAACGAACATGAATACGACGTTTGGAATAACCGCCATAGGCAGTCTTTTTAGCATGTAAAAGAAGCTGTATGGAGATGACAGCATTGCATATATTCCCCAGAACACAACTGCATAAACCAGGTTCGTAACTATCACAAGCATAGCCAGGAAAAACGGGTTTTCTATGTTTGCAAGTCTTCTAATCCACATTACCACCAGCATGGTTATTATAAGGGCTATCACTCCAACTCCAATATACTGGCTGTAGTAAACATCCTGAATCAAACTGAAAACGCAAACTAAAATCATGGGCAAAACCAATTCATCTGGTTCCATCACGGATGCCATTATCATCAAAATACAGAATAATAAATTAGGCACCAAAACTCCCGGGAGCAGTGCCGTTAAAAATGGTTGCAAAAGGAAGGCAGCCACTATTACTATTATTCTGGTATTTCTACTCATTTTATAATTACGCTCACCTTATCGATTGCAGCAAAATCCACTTCCGGTTTGACGGCCAATTCCATAAGCTGTTTATTACTATCGTAACCGGCACGAGTTATCCTTCCGAGCAAAATCCCCGCAGGATATCTTCCTATTCCTGAAGTTATTATTCTATCACCTTCACTGATTTCAGCATTGCTGTCAAGCATGAAGCCTGTTAATGTACCGTCCTCTGAACCCTCGATTATACCAAGCATGTTCCCCGTTCCTTCTACATAGAAACTGATTCTGCTGGTTTCATCAATTATTGGAACTATCTTTGACCAACCATCACCTGTTTCGGATACTCTTCCGGCTAACCCCTGACCAACCAATACTATGTCATCATCCATGATTCCACTTTCTATTCCCTTATCAATTGTAAATGAATTGGTCCAGTTGGTTCCGTCCAGGGATATAACCTTGGCTGTTACGAGGTCTTTCTCCCCTCCGATAAAATCATAATTCAGGGCCTTTGATAATTCTTGAAGTTGCTGGAGTTCCTTGGCTGAAAAAGTAAGTTGGCTAACTTCATTCTTTAGCCTGTCATTTTCATCTCGTAATTCTTCATTTTCCTTTATCAATTCTCTGTATGAAAAAATACCCGACACGTTCTTTCTGATGGACGTGCCGAGGGATGAAATGGGTTTCTCAATTGTCATGTAAACCTTATTGAGAATACCAGCGCCGGAAGCCCCTCCTAGTTTTACCGTGACTCCTAGGATAATAAAAGCAATCAAAAGAATTGCAATAACTGCGCTGATGAATCTATGCTCTCTAATCCACTTCATAGAAATACCCTGGCTTTAATTACTCTATCTTCTCTTTATGCTTGATGCATATATCTTTAATTTTTCAATATCGTTTAGGCTGGCGCCTGTACCTATTGCAACTGCCTCAAACGCATTGTCCGCAACTCTTGCTGCGATTCCGGTACGCTTAGTAACGAGCTTATCCAGGTTCTTAATCATTCCACCGCCACCTGCAAGCACCATTCCTCTTGCTGCTATGTCCGCTGCAATCTCAGGCTTTGCTTCTTCGATAGTCGCCTTTATGCCATCGATAACGATGTCGATGGATTCCTGCAGTCCGAGCATGATGTCTCTATTGGTAACATCTATTACCTTTGGAAGACCGGTGAGAAGGTCAAGTCCACTGGCCTTGACTGTTTCTATTATTTCATCGCCGTTCTCATCAACATCCAAACAGGCTGCACCTGCTTCAATCTTAAGTCTCTCTGCAGTCTTTTCTCCAATGCTTAGAGAATATCTCTTTCGAATATACTGGATAATGGCTTCGTTAAACTTATCTCCCGCATGGCGGATTGAAGTTTTGTTCACGATACCCATAAGTGCAATAATTGCGATGTCTGTGGTTCCACCGCCTATATCTGCAATCATGCAGGCGGTGGAACTGTCAACATCCAGTCCCGCTCCGATTGCTGCAGCCATAGGTTCTTCCAAAATATAAACCTCGGAAGCGCCCATCTGTCTGACAACTTCCTCAACGGCCTTCTTTTCAACATTTGTTACACCACTGGGGACTCCCACTACAACGCGGAAGTTTCTGATTCGATTGGAAGAGGTGGCCATGGTGATAAAAGCCTTTAGCATATCTGCGGTTCTATCGAAATCGGAAATAACCCCATCTCTAAGAGGTCTTACAACCAGGATATTGTCGGGCGCCTTCCCAATCATCTCCTTGGCTTTTTCACCAACCGCAATTATTGCGTTTCTTCTTTTATCTATGGCGATTACAGAAGGTTCGTTAAGAACGATACCTACGTCTTTGACATATATCAAAGTATTAGCTGTACCAAGATCAATCCCCATGTCCTTAGAAGTTAAGAAACCCATAATCCTAATCTCTCCTTTTGTCATTAATTCTCTATCATACCCACACCGGCAAAACTATAATATTCCCCATCGCCGATAATTATGTGATCCAATACCTTTATTCCCATCAGTTTCCCTACAGAAACCAATCGCTCAGTTAAAGCTATATCCTCCATGCTGGGTTCAGGATCTCCGCTGGGATGATTGTGCACCAGAATTAAACTGGCAGCACTCTTCTTAACCGCGGTATTAAACACTTCCCTTGGGTGAACCGGAGTCATGGACAGTTCTCCGGTGGATACATCGTCCACGTATATTATCCGCCCCTTTGCATCCAGCAAAAGTGTCTTGAAATGTTCCTTTCTCTCGAACCTCAAATCGTCCATGAAGATACTGGCCGCCTCGCTGGCGCATTTCACGTTGATTCTCTCCAGCGTCTTCGGTGCACCAATTCGTTTTACCAACTCACCCAAGGCTGCCAAGGCACACGCCTTACTTTTCCCGACTCCCGGGATTTCCATTAGTTCCTCGGGGCTGGTGTTCATAAGGCCCCTTAAGCCATTGTCCACGGAGGAAAGAATCCTCTCGGATAGGCCAATCGCAGACTCTTCTCTGTGGCCGGTCCTGATAATTACCGCTATCAGTTCAGCATTTGATAAAGACTTTGTCCCTGAAGCAAGGATTCGCTCCATAGGTCTTTCTTCCATCGGTAGGTCTTTAATGTTCATAAATTCTCCTAAACTACCGATGTCAATCAATTTTGATTAAGCGCAATATTATACCATTTTTTGGGGTTTTTCGCAAATTCTTTTTAACCCTAATAGTCGGAAACCAAACCCTCTTTTTTCCTTATTTCTTCTTTTACTCTGGCAACAACTTCATCTATGGTTAATTCCGTTGTGTCGATTTCAATTGCGGTTTCAGCCTTCCTAAGAGGATTAACTTCTCTATGTGTATCGTTATAATCTCTCTCGTTAATTTCCTTAAGGATGGTCTCGTATTCCGCTTCCTGCCCCTTTGCAATAAGTTCCTTATATCTTCTGTTGGCGCGTTCCTCTGCAGTAGCCGTGATATAGAATTGATGCTCCGCATCGGGCATGACCACTGTGCAGATATCCCTTCCATCCATAACCACATTCTTTGTTCTTCCAATTTCCTTTTGAATTGTGTCGAGCTTGGTTCTCACTGTGGCGAATGCGGAACAATCAGAAGCCATCTTTGAGACTTCCTGGGTTCTGATTAAATCACTTACATCTTCGCCATCCAGGAATACCTTTCCATCCGAAAAATCTATTACGGTTTCGGAAAGAAGCTCCGACAATTCCGGACCCTCTTCACATGGAATGTCTTTACGAATTATCTTTAGCCCCATTGCTCGGTACATAGCTCCGGTATCAACGTAATCAAGGCCATATTCCTTCGCCAGAATCTTGGCAACTGTGCTCTTACCGGAACCCGATGGTCCGTCTACTGCTATTCTGAATAGCTTCATTTCTTTGCGCTACCTTTCTTTTTATCAACCAATTCTTCAATCTCTTTAATAAAGGTATTTACGTCTGTAAACTGTCTATATACTGAAGCAAATCTTACGTAGGCAACCTCATCCAGTTCTTTAAGCTTGTCCATTACAAGTTCGCCGATAAAGGTGCTCTGCACCTCCTTTTGCATAAGATTATTCAGACCTCTTTCGATTTCATTTACAACCTTTTCAATATCATCCATTGATACAGGACGTTTCTCGCAGGCTTTGATGAGTCCAAACATAAGCTTATCTCTATCAAAAGCTTCTCTGGAACCATCCTTCTTTATGACCATCAAAATAGTGGCTTCCACCTTCTCGTATGTGGTGAAACGTTTTCCACATTTTTCGCATTCGCGCCTACGTCTAATGGCTCTCCCCTCGTCACTTGGTCTGGAATCTATGACCTTGCTATCTTCGTTATCGCAGAACGGACACCTCATTAACTAACCTCCCTTTCAATATAGCTCTTACTACTAACCCCGCATCATGCATTTATCAATATCGCTAAAAAAACTAGCATACAATTTTGCACGCAAAAAATGCTATCCTCTCTATGGATTATTTAAAAAACCAAAAAAAGGATAATGGTATATATCCATTATCCTTTAAAATTACCCATTTGTCTATACCTAAAACCCTTATTTTTTTCTTAAGGTTCTATAGGTACAGTATTGGTTTTATACTGGTGCTACCTTGGAGCCCGATGTTACAATGATTAACCTTCACTTTCCTCAGTATCGGTTTCTTTAGTTGCCTCGGTTTCTTCGGTTGCCTCGGTTCCTTCAGCTGTTTCTGTTCCTTCAGCTTCGCCTTCATGGTCATGGTCATGATCATGATCCGCCTCAGCAACTTCCTCTTCGTGAGTTCCACCATGGATGGTGCCATCCTCATGCATGTGAACCTCTTCACCATCGTAAAGCTTTTCACTTATATACTGCTGATATTCCTCCTTGGATACTTCTTTACCAAGCTCCAACACCTTATCCATAACCATATCCTGGAGTATTCCCTCTCTCCATCCGTTCTGATCTGCATATTCATAAATGGTCATATTGTAATATGTCTGGAAAGTGTCTTCCGTTAGATTGTTTGCTTCCAGAATCTCAAGCAGTCTATCCTTATATGCTTTATCCGAAAGGTCGATTCCCTCCTGATCGGCAATTGCCTTTGTTATCAGGTTTGACTTAATGATGCTGTCCAACTGCTCGTCCATCATCTCCTGGAAACCTTCTTCTGTAGTTCCCATAAGACCACTAAGGAAATCAGCCCATTCCATACCATAGCTTTCTGCTGTTGATCTGTACTCCTGCTCGATTGTTTCCACCTGTGCTCTGGCGGCTTCTTCTTCCGATGCAGGATAGGATTTGATATTGGTGGATTCCAAAATGATGTTCCACAGGTTGCTCTTTATTGAGGATGTAACACTGCTTTCTTTATCCTTTAAAAGGTCTTCCTTAATATGCTCTCTCAATTCCTCAACTGTGTTCATATCGTAATACTCTTTAACGAATTCATCAGTGAGTTCCGGAGTGATGCTCTCTCTCTTACTGTTGATTGTTATATCAAAAACAACATCCTTGCCCTGAAGTTCTGTGCTATGATAATCATCCGGGAATCTCAGATTAAGAGTAACCGATTCGCCAACGTTCTTTCCAATCAGACCTTCCACGAATCCATCAATCATGGATGTTTCGCCAACAGTGAGGTCATAGGACTGAGATGATCCGCCTTCAAATTCCTCACCATCAATCTTACCTACAAAAGCGATGTTGATTGTATCTCCATCTTCTACAACGCCTTCCATAATGGTTTCAATTTCAGTAGCATATAGAAGAATAGTCTCTATCTGCTCATCAACTTCTTCATCAGTTACTGTGAACTCTTCAGTATAGAACGGAAGATCCTTATATTCTCCGAGTTCCACATATTCTTTCCAGTCATAGTCTACCTTTGTTGCTTCAGTGGTTTTGTTATTGGAGCACCCTGTCATAGCTGCTATGATAACCATAGTAAGAACGATAATTGCGATTAAACTCTTTTTCATGATAATTTGATTCCTTTACCCTATTGTTAGTGTGAGCAATATGCTTTAAACATATAATGCCGTTGTCCTTTGTTCTGGGCAACGGCATTATTTTAGCACGCAAATTTTGTTTTTTCAACGGATTCTGCAATTTTTCACTCAAATATCACAAAGTCTTTTTTATGCATTATATTTCTCCCATAATTCTTTGAATCCATAATCCAAAAACCTTAAATCGTGACAGTCGCTATTTATAATCATGGGAACTCCGAGCTCTGCCAGATGTTCAATAATAAATGGTGCGGGATATGGAATACTTCGCCTTCCCTTCGCCATAGCTCCGGTGTTAATTTCAAATATAGGGAGTCCAGTCTTATCAATCACTTCCCCCAACTCCTCGGGAAAACCCTTGGGTAATTCCTTTGCCCGATTATTATTTATAAACCGCTCGACTATCCTTTCTGCAGATCTAAGTGCAAAGCTTTTATACTCCGAATCATTTTCATCAAAGAATATATTAACTCTAAACTTTCCATTCTTTAAATCGCCACTCACTTCACCTCCCGGCATTACTACATCTGCCAGTTCGGAGGTATTTGACATTACTATATCATCCACTCCTGCACCGTTAAACACGGTTATTAGATCAAAGTGACCGACTATCTGGCCTCTCGTTTTTTCAAGTACATTGGATTCGAAATCATAATATGCTTCTGCATAGGCCATATAGTCTCCATCAAAGAAGTCCTTCACCTGTTTATCAACAATCTCCGGACTCCAGTCGACATCAACCATGTTCAGTAATGAGTCATCCGAATTATGTGAGTTTCTCGAACCATTTGATCCCTCTGTTTTTTCGTCTTCTATTTTTCGCGGATAAGTGGCCCGGGTGTGGTTTTTAACAAGGAGATGATGTGCGGAGCCAATAATGTATTCGAATTCAGAAGATTCATCCGAAAAATAATCTCTTTCTGTTCCAAGAAAAATATTAATCTTATCATTATACTTTTCTTTAAGACCGATGATGTCGCTTCGATACTTTGATTCTTTTTCCTCTGTCATCGCATAGTCCTTATCGGGATCTGAATACTGATGGCCTGAAAAACCAAGCGACCTAAAGCCAAGCTTAATCGCCTGCTCCACCATTTCTTCCGGCGAATTCTTTCCATCACAATAATAAGTATGCGTGTGATAATTGGACCTTCCATCCAAATTAATAATCTTGTATCTTTTCTTTAGAATATCAATCATTTGTTATATGTGCTCTTTTAGCAACTCCATGTGGTCTTTTTGTAACTCCATCTGCTCTTTAGCAACTCCATGTGCTCTTTGTTTCAATATTACAATATTACGATTTTGATATTCGCTTTATCAAATATTGATTAAGTCATTTTTTCCTGTTTAACTTTTTTATCAATTACGTGTCTGGAAGCGAGCTCGTTTCTAATATCATCTACGCTTATTCCCATTTCCACCATGAGAACCATGACGTGATACGCCAAATCCCCAATTTCATAAATCGCTTCGTTCTTATCTTCGGCTTTACCTGCGATAATAACTTCAGTGCTCTCCTCTCCTATCTTTTTTAGGATTTTATCAATTCCTTTCTCAAATAGATATGTTGTATAGGAACCTTGCGGCATCTCAGCCTTACGTCCCTGCAAAAGATTGTAAAGACCATCCAATGAGAAGGCATTGGAATCTACACCTTGCTTCTCAATTGCAGCTTGGTTTTCATCTAAAATAATTACTTCATCCTCGCACTTCTTCTTTTCTTCATCCTCGCACTTCTTCTTTTCTTCATCCGCGCACTTCTTTCCCTCTGCAATTATCCCCTCGTGCGCACATCGGTCATCATCAAATGTGTACAGCGGGAATTCAAAGCAACTTTCATTCCCAAGATGACAAGCAGGTCCCGTCTTATCAACATAAATCGCCAAGGCATCGTAGTCGCAATCACAAACTATAGACTTTACATATTGAACGTTTCCCGATGTTTCTCCCTTGCGCCAAAGTTCCTGTCTGGAACGCGACCAAAAACACGTCCTGCCTTCCTTTAGTGTTATTTCCATGCTTTCTTTGTTCATGTAAGCCAGAGTAAGTATCCTTTTGGTTTCCTCGTCTATAACCACAGCAGGAATTAATCCCTTGTCATCGAACTTCAACTTATTAAAAACATCTTCATAAACCATACACACCTACCTGTCTTGATTCCTCTTATTACAATATCTATAACTCGGATTTGTCACATATTACATGTTTTTTATAGCCTAACCAAAATACCCTCGTTATGGAGACGCTCCTTTAACTCACGAATTTCCACTTCGCCATAATGGAAAATGGATGCTGCCAGTCCTGCGGACATCTCCGGGATTTCTCTAAAAAGCGTAATGAAATCGTCTATGGATCCTGCTCCACCAGAAGCTATCACGGGAACCTTAACTGCATTTTGGACCATGCTAAGGAGTTCAATATCAAAGCCTTTTTTCACGCCATCAGTATCCATGCTGTTAACAACAATTTCACCTGCGCCTCTCTCTACTCCGTCAACAATCCAAGGCACGGCATCGATTCCGGTATTCTCTCTTCCGCCCTTGGCAAAGACTTTAAACTCGCCATCAACTCTCTTTATATCACACGAAAGAACCACGCATTGGTTACCGTATTTCTTTGCTGCCTCATTTATCAAATCCGGATTCTTTATCGCACCACTGTTTACGCTCACCTTATCTGCACCGCATTTTAATACTCTGTCAAAATCGTCGATTGAGTTAATTCCTCCGCCAACAGTAAGCGGAATAAAGACGTTCCTGGCTGTTTCAACCAGAATATCCGTAAACAATTCCCTACCTTCTGCGGACGCAGTAATGTCGTAAAACACCAATTCATCCGCTCCTGATTCGCTATACTTTTTTGCCAAATCAACAGGTGAGGCGACATCTGCCAGCCCTTGAAAGTTTACACCCTTAACTACTCTTCCGTTTTTAACATCCAAACATGGAATAATTCTTTTTGTAATCATTGCTTTAAATAATCGTGTTAACCTTACCTCTTATATTACAGCTTACACCTAATCGCAGTCTGAGTATTAGACTTTGCTACATCTGGTTTTTATAGCAAACGTCCAATGCTTCTTTTAATTCTATGCGTCCGTCATAAATTGCGCGACCTACTATAATGCCTTCCAGACCAATATTGGATAGTGCTTTTATATCATCTATGCTTGTTACACCACCTGATGAAACAATTCCACATCCATATCTCTTAGTATACTTTTCTACCAGACCTGCGTAGAACTTCACATCTATTCCCTTCATTGCACCATCTTTACTTATGTCGGTACAGATAATGCTCTCCGCTCCCATATCGCAAAGTCTATCAAAGGCTTCTTCCGCAGTCATTTCGGATAATTCCTTCCATCCCTTTATTGCAGCATACCCATCCTTAATGTCAATTCCTATCGCAATTCCGGGACCATATTTATCCAAAACTCTTTTAGTAAAATCCAAATCAGTCATGGCTATGGTTCCTAGTATTACTCGTTCAACCCCCATCATAAGATAGTCCTCTATTTGATTCTCGGTACGTATGCCACCACCTATCTCGATTTTTAGCGAGGTCCCCGCAACCATCTTCTTCACGATTTCTTTAACCTTCGTGTCTCCGTCTTTTGCTCCATCCAAATCCACAACGTGAAGCCAGTTTGCTCCGATGTCATCAAAACTGAACGCCATATCGACGGGTGTTCCGCCGTATACGGTCATCTTATCGTAATCTCCACGCAGCAGGCGAACCACCATGCCATTTCTTATATCTATTGCAGGAAATATTTCAGTCATATTAATCCTTTCAATCGTTACATTTATCTTTATTTTCCTGGTTCCAGTTTTGCTTTATTTTCCTGGTTACAGCTTTACTTGATTTATAATTTTTTTTCTCAAGTTTAGTTGTAGTTAGCCTTAAGATATAGTTTTACTTATGCCTTTATATTCTTTGTGCTTTTTGTTTTCATTTTATTGCGAGTAAGGATGAATTATATTTCAACGAACGCCTTTAAGATGGATAGGCCTACGTGTCCGCTCTTTTCCGGATGAAACTGAGTGCCGAAAACATTGTCCTTTTGAACTGCAGCTGTTACCGGATAACTGTATTCAGCTGTTGCAATGATGCTCTCCTCACAACCAACTGCTGAATAGCTGTGAACGAAATAAACGGAGCTCCCTTCAGGGGTATACTTAAACAGCGGACTAACTTCCTTATCCGTTGGAAAGCTTAAGGCATTCCACCCCATCTGCGGAAGGCTGAGGGACTGGTCTGTTAGGAGTTTATTCATGTCCTCAACATATCCCGGGATTAGCCCTAGTCCTTCATGCTCCCCATATTCATATCCCTTATCAAAAAGAAGCTGCATACCCAGGCAAATTCCCAGAAGAGGAATCCCTTTCTTTGCTGTTTCCATTACAGCATCGGCCATGCCACCTTTTTTAAGCATCTTAACTGCATCACCAAAAGCACCAACTCCCGGAAGTATAATCTTTTCACTCTTAATTAGTTCTTCCGGATCGCGTGTCAGTTCCGCACGAACGCCTATATAATCCAAGGAACATTTTAGTGAAAAAATATTCCCAACTCCATAATCAACAATTCTAATCATTTTCTTTAATTCTTTAATTCTTTAATTCTTTCATTCTTTGATTGTTTAATTCTTTGATTGTTTTATCCATTGATTATTTAGTAATCAAAAAATTAATTGTTCGAATTATTACAGAATCCACTTAGACAACGATGTTCCTAGTTTTCTATGTCAAACCAACATACCTTTAGTGGATGGAATTTTGTTCTTTGCACGTTCATCAATCGAGACGGCAGAAGCAAGTACTCTTCCCGCTGCTTTAAACGCACTCTCTGCTATGTGGTGACTATTCTCTCCTTTGATTAGAATAAAGTGCATTGTGATTTCAGCTTTTCTGGTAAACGCCAAGAAGAATTCCTTAAAGAGTTCTGTATCGAAACCTCCAACTTTTTCTGTCGGAAAGCCAACATCAAATTCCAAATAACCTCTCCCCGAAACATCAACTGCACATTGCATCAGAGCCTCATCCATAGGAAGCAGTATATCCGCATATCTTTTTATTCCTTTCATATCTCCCAGGGCTTCCCTGAAGGCCTGACCAAGTGCTATGCCAATATCTTCAGCGGAGTGATGGCAATCTACATCCGTATCTCCATCGCAGAACACATCCATGCGGAACATACCATGTGCGCCAAATAATTCCAACATATGATCCAGAAATCTAATTCCCGTATCGATATTGTTTTTCCCGAAATTGTAATCGTCTAAGTTCAAAGTCACTTCAATCTTCGTTTCCTTTGTTGCTCTCTCTACCTTTGCTGTTCTCTTTGCCATTGTTTATCTCCTTTATAGTCTCAATTAACTTTTCCATATCATTCTTAGTTCCGATTGTAATACGCACATAGTCTCTGATTCTATCCTTATTAAACCAGCGAACCAAAATACCATTTTCTTTGAGCTTTATATATAGTTCCTCTCCACTAGGTTCAGTCGCCAAACCTCTCCTCTTTTCACTTTCGTATGCAATCCTTCTGCAGTTTTCCGATTCAGAGTCCTCATCTTTCGAAATAGCCAAATCATCACTTTTCGTAGGTTCTGATCCCGTTCCTACAAATAGGAAATTTGCCTTTGATTCCAAAACCTTGAATCCAAGTCTAGATAATTCAGATTTGGTCCATTCCCTTGTTTCGATTATGGATTTGCAATTATCCATATAATAATCATACTCTTCGAGTACCGCAAGCCCCACTCTCTCCGTCATCCTGTTTATATTATACGGATTAGTAGAAAACTTTATTAATTCCAAATCTTCGATCAGCTGCTTCGATGCAACGGCAAATCCAAGTCTGGCGCCGGCCAGTGATGCAGATTTTGAATACGTGCGACATACAATCAGATTGTCGTATTTAGGAATTAGTGGGATTGCTGTCTCTCCACCAAAATCAATATAAGCCTCATCTATCAAAACAACACTGTTTGGATTTCCAGAAACTATACTTTCAATTTCTTCTAGAGTCAGCGCTATACCTGTTGGTGCATTGGGGTTCGCGATTACGATGAATCTCTGTTTGTGATTAGTGCTCTGCGAATTATCTTGGTTTTGATCTGATGTTTGGCTTTCAAATAATTCTTTGTCAATTGGGATATAATCCGCCGGTTTAATTCTATACTCCTCATCCAGAGGTATAACCTCGCTTTTCACGCCTTGGAAGTCAGCATACACACTATAGAACCCATAACTGATATCAGGATAAACAGCGGGGATATCACCTCCGCTGAATGCCATAAATGAAAAATTAAGAATATCGTCAGATCCATTTGAAACAAAGATGTTATCCTTATTCAAGCCCAATTTGAATTCGGAATCCGTATTCAAATCCAATGCTAATTCCGAATCCGAATTCAAACCTAATACTAATTCGGAATCCGAATTATGTCCTGGTTTTAATTCGGATTCAGACTCAGATAAATATAGTTCGTTCAGTTTCTTCGCCAAGGCGCTTTTCAATTTATCCTGTGTCGGCGAAGGATAAAGCCTGAGTTCTTTTAGGTCTTCTTTGCTCACAGCCTGAAGGACCTTAGGTCCCGGAGGGTAAGGCGATTCATTCGTATTAAGTTTTATATACGTCTTGTCCTGGGGCTGCTCTCCCGGAGCATATGCATCAAAACACTTGAACCTATCTCTTATATACTTACTCATTATGCCTTAAACCTTCTCACATATCTATCAAAACTAATACTTATATAGATTGATAAACATAATTCCTTGTTTTTCATTATGATTATCTATATTTATTAACTATATCGTTTTTTCAAATCGATTATCTCTTTCTATTATCTCTTTCGTTTATCTATATCTATTATCTATTATCGAGCATCTATATAAGTCAACTATCATTCATTTTCCATACTATGCGTGTCGAATATCGATTTTTGAGTAATGAAGATATTTTAATCGCTTAATCAGATTCATATCCTCTTTACCAATTTTGATATAAGTTCCGTAATGCGATCATTTTTAAATCTGAATGCTGATTTATTTGCGATTAGTCTGGCGCTAACAGGAAGCACTTCCTCAATAATATCTAGATTGTTTTCCTTCAGTGTTTTCCCCGTTTCCACTATATCCAAAATAACATCCGACATATCCAGTATTGGTGCAAGTTCAATAGATCCATGAAGCTTAATTATATCAATCTTCCTGCTCTCACCCTCATAATACTTTCTCGCAATCTCAGGAAATTTTGTTGCTACTCTTAAGGTCTTTGATGTGTCATCAGCGAATCCTTTCTTCGCTGCAACGCACATCTTACACTTCCCCTTTTTTAAATCCAAGAGTTCATAAACATCAGGAGAATACTCTTCGATGATATCCTTACCACATGCTCCGATGTCCGCTGTTCCTCTTTCCACATATACCGTAACGTCCGAAGGCTTGACCCAAAAGTATCTAATCTTCTTCCTTTTGTTTTCAAAGACAAGTCTGCGATTGTCCTCTTTGATGTCCGAACAAGGGTATCCTGCCTTCTCAAACATCTCATATATCTTAGTTCCAAGGCGTCCCTTAGGCAAAGCAACGTTTATATATTCGTCATCGCTCAGGCCGGTTTTCTCTGTTTTATTATTCCCGATTCCACCTGTTTTTTTCTTCACGTCTTCGAGTCTTGCTTTTGCACCAGCTTTTGAATTAGATTTAGCCGAGGTCCCTTCTGCACTATTTCTATTATCTCTATTATTTCTGCTATTTCTATTACCTTCCAGACTATCCTCTATTCCTCTTAGGAAGTCTAAATAAAGCGCAAACCCAATTGCGCTTCCGCTCTTTCTCATCCTTTCCATGACTCCGTCATACTGACCACCGGATAGAATGTTTTCAGGAATCCCCGGGATATAGCCTTGAAAAAGAATTCCGCTATAGTATGTCATATTATTTACAATCGAGAAATCGATATTGATTATGCCACCAACCTTCTTATCAGAAAGATATTTGCACACCTTCTCAATGTCACAAATATACTGCCGTGCCTTATCTGAGAGAGGAAGCTCTTTTATCAAAGGTAGGGTCTTCTTATACTCGCCATAAATAGATGTAACCGCCTCTATGGCTGATTCTTTTTCCTCGGAAATACCATATGTACTTGCAATTTCCCTAATCGCTATTGAATTCTTCTGGCTAACCGCCTTTAGTATTGGTTTTTTCGCTCTTTCCGGAATGTCTGAAATCAGTTCCTGTAGAAAACCCATGTGGGAAATATCCAAGATATAATTCTTTGATATCATTTTAAGGCTTAGTGCAGCCAAGCGGGTAACTTCTGATATTTCATCTATCCCAATAATACCGAGACACTCTAATCCGGTCTGCCTAAGTTCATTATATGAACCGGTTTTATCAGAGCGGTAAATATTCTCACTATAGTAAAGCTTCTCGACTTCCTTCTCCTCGGGTCTAAAATACTTAACAATGGAAAGGGTAAGATCAGGTCTTAATGCCAGAAGCTTCCCATCCTGTCCGGTTACAGTAATAATGCTATCAGTAGGTATAAAGTCTTTATTCTTGGTATAAAGGTCATACTCCTCAAATTTCCCCATTTTAAAGGGCTTAAAGCCATAGTCCTTATACAAGCTTCGCAATTCCAGGTCCACTCTCTCGACGATATCTATACTGTTTAAAATGTTTTTGATAGTCATATTATGTCCTTATTTGTTATAATAACTCAATTAACCACTTCATCATGTTAACGCATTAAAGCGATAAAGTCAACCTCTTTTTTTCGAGGAACAGAATGCATTTTTCATTTCGAGGTGCAAAAACAAAAAAATGAATTCTGCACCGGTGCAAAACTCAAAAATCAGGTTTTGCACCTCAGAATTGGAATTAATTGACCCGTACCCCAAAAGGTAGAGTTATCGAAATCATGATATAATCTATGAAAGTGGAGGGAATTCCGATGTGCAAAGAAAAGGTAAGCAAAGACTTGCTATTGGGAACAACTGTCAAAAACGTTCCTCCTTTTGCTCAAAGATTGAAAAAGTTTAACATTTTTCATCTATTTCTTCAAAAAGAGGAACGTTTTTCCCATTTTATTACATATGATGTTCCGATATTTCTTACCAAAAGGCCTGTGAGACAATCCACATTACCTAGAGATGATTATACTTCGGATGAAGCTTCTATTTTTCCTAAACAGAGTATCGCACCTCAGAAATGGGATCAACAAGGAGTTCTGAGGTGCAGAAATCACCTAGAACGCCAGTTTCACTCAGTAACCCTGCAGTCCTTGTCTTCGGTTCCAAATCGAGTACACATTGAAGCCAGCGCACAGCTTTCGCAAGCATGATCCTGTTTGGCCTGCATTTCAGGATCCCTCTTTGATGCATTATGAGCAGCACCAAAGGCCCAAACCGCTGCCAATCCTGCAATTACCAGCGCTGCAACAACTATATATAAAATGTGAGACATAAAATATTCCATAGCTATATCATAATCCTTTGTCTAGTTACATTCAATCAAGACTACATTCCTAGAAACAATTATATTTCCAATAATCAACTACATTTTCAAGAAATAACTATATTTCCAATTAACAGTTTCTTTCTTCAATTGATAGTAAGTACTATCGCATTTTAAAAACTAATTCCTACCATTTGTATCATTATACCCCATAATACGCTTAGTACATAGAGGAGTAAGAGAATCAGTAGATTTTCTTTTATATTGTGGTTTTCTTCGAAGAGGACCAAAACGCCTACGCCTGCGCTGACCAGAAGACCGCTCATCATTGCACCGGCACTGATAACGCCGGACAAATAGAGCTGGCTAATTATAATCGAGGATGCGCAGTTAGGTATCAGTCCAACAGCGCCGGCAATCAGTTCCCCGACTACGGGCTTATCCTGGAGTATCGATTCCAGGAATTCCTCCCCTACGGAATGGATTATCAGGTTTAAAACGAATGTTATTATAAAAATGAAAGCAAAGGTTTTTCCTGAGCGAATCAATGTTTCCACAATCAGACTATGTCCGTCTTCACTGCAGTCATGACCATGTTCGTGCCTATGCTTCTTTAATTCATCTTTTTCCTTTTGGAAGATGCGCTTGCTTAAAAAGAAAATGATATAACCCGAAATGGCCGCAATAACAACCTTTGCAATCAAAATCTTAGCAATAGTTCCTACAGGAACCTTCTCCGCAATAAAAACCGGAAGCATTTCGTCCGATGTGGACATAAACACTGCAATCAAAGTCCCCAGGGTTATTAATCCACCGCTATAGAAATTGCTGGCAGCGGCAGAAAACCCGCATTGAGGAAACACACCAAAAAGCGCTCCAATTGCCGGCCCCGCGGGTCCTGCTTTTCTAAGCGCACCTTCAACCTTACCTGCTGTTGCCCTTTCAATTGCTTCCATAATTAAATAAGTGACTATCAAAAACGGAAGCAGGCTAATGCTGTCTTCAATTGTATGCTCTATCGACTCTATTATTACTGACATTTGAATATTTGTAGTGTGATTCTTATAGTTCTAAAAAGATAGTTACTCTCTGTCTGTTATTTATAATTAAATGATTATCAAATTCTCTAATTGTCTTATTAATTGACGTTTCTGTTTTTCGACTTAGCCTTCGACCAAAACCGATTAACTCTACTGCGAATCCGATGATAATCTTCTATTTTTCCGACTTAGCTTTCAGCCAAAATCCTGTCCAGTATTGCTTTAGCAACCAATTCCTTGGTCATTAGTTCCTGTGGAAAAACTCCGTCCCGAGTGATAAATGTTACCTGGTTTGTGTCTGTGCCAAAACCAGAGCCTGCCTGCTTCAGGTTATTTGCAACTATCATGTCGGCGTTTTTCTTTTCAAGTTTTGACTGACTGTTTTCTATCATGTTTTCTGTTTCCATGGAAAAGCCACAAAGGAATTGACCCGCCTTCTTATGTTCTCCTAAATACTTCAATATATCCTGTGTCCTCTTTAACGGAATTGACAGGTCGCCATCCTTCTTCTTCACCTTTTGATCGCTTACGTTCACCGGAGTGTAATCCGCAACAGCCGCTGCCTTGATAATAATGTCCGCATTTTTGGCATGTTTTTTCACTGCCTTGAACATTTCTTCTGCACTGCTGACGTTAACCACATCGACAAAGCTCGGTACCTTTGCTGTTGTGAAGGCCTTTACCAAAGTAACATCAGCTCCTCGCATCATGGCTTCTTTCGCAACAGCGAATCCCATCTTTCCGCTGGAATGATTGGTAATAAAGCGAACCGGATCCATGGATTCTCTGGTTGCTCCTGCAGTAATTAGAACCTTCTTTCCCACCATATCCTTTTCGCGACCGATTGACTGTTCTATGTATTCGAACAAGACTTCAGGTTCCGGCATTTTACCTGCTCCTTCATCCTTGCAGGCCAAAAAACCTGATGCAGGTTCTATTATCTCGAACCCGTACTTCCTTAGTTTTTCTATATTATCCTGGGTCACTGGATTCAAAAGCATATTGGTATTCATAGCCGGAGCAACAATCTTACGACAAGTCGCAGCCAGAACAGTCGATGTGAGCATGTCATCTGCTATTCCATTTGCCAGTTTTGCTATCACGTTGGCAGTAGCAGGAGCAATCAAAATCACATCTGCCTTCTTTGCCAGAGAAATATGTTTCACATCCCAACTAAAGTCCCTATCAAAGGTATCGTTATAGCACTTATTGCCCGTCAGTGTTTCAAATACAAGTGGCGTAATGAACTGGCAGGCGTTCTTCGTCATAATAACTTCAACATTCGCTTCGGTCTTTGATAGCGCACTGGCTAAGTTGGGGATTTTGTAAGCGGCTATTCCACCTGTTATACCCAATAGTACTGTTTTGTTTTCAAACATATTATCCCTCGCTTTATATCTATACCATTAAATCCTTGTGACTGCATATGATTGAACACTCGTTAACCTTCTCTGTCATCCATATCAATTCAATTCATTTGTGACAGCATGCGATTAAACACGCGTCAAACTTCTCTATCTATACATGCCTAATCTAATCCTTGTGACTGCATATGATTGAACACTCGTTAACCTTCTCTGTCATACATGCCAATTCTATTCATTTGCGACAGCATGCGATTAAACACGGGTTAACCTTCTCTGTCATACATGCCAATTCTATTCATTTGTGACAGCATGCGATTAAACACGGGTTAGGCTTCTCTTCTACACATGCCTATTCTATTCATTCGTGACATTTAATGATTAAGCATCGGTTTATTTATCAAATATGGCAAAAGACCCGGGTCTCCCCGGATCTGTTAATTGCTTCTTTATTTTGCGTATGCTGTCTTTGCTGTCTCACAGAGTTTAGCAAAACCAGCTGCATCATATATTGCCATTTCAGAAAGCATCTTTCTGTTGATTTCAATACCATTCTTCTTCAGACCATCCATCAAACGGCTGTAGGAGATGCCGTTCATTCTGGCACCAGCGTTAATTCTGGCAATCCACATCTGACGATACTGTCTCTTCTTTAGCTTGCGACCAACATATGCTGCTGCAAGACCTCTGATTACTGCAGGATTAGCTGTACGGAACTGTTTGCTCCTGGCTCCGTAATAACCCTTTGCTTGCTTTAATATTTTTTTATGTCTCTTATGGGCATTCATACCCTTCTTAACTCTTGCCATTTTTCTTACCTCTTTCCTTCTAAATTACTTCGCCATGGACCTTAACATTCTCTTGTGATCAGCACTGGTGATGATCGTAGCCTTTCTAAGGCCTCTTTTTCTCTGTGGTGTCTTCTTAGTAAGTTTATGGCTCTTATAAGCTTTGTTTCTCTTAATCTTACCGGTTCCTGTAAGTTTGAATCTCTTACATGCACCTCTATGGGATTTCATTTTATTCTTTGCCATTTTTTATCCTCCTCGCCATTCGGCTTTTTATTAACTACTTTATTCTTCGGGATTTGATTCTTCCACTGTCTGGTTCTGAGATTCTTCTCTTGCTTTTTCCTTTGCTGCCTTTTCTCTTTCTTTCTCGGACTTTGGCGCCAGGAACATGGTAAGCACACGGCCTTCCATAACAGGGTTCTTTTCAATAGAGCTGTACTCGCTACAAAGCTCGGCAAATTTGTTCATAACTTCTTTGCCTAAATCCGTATGTCCAAGTTCTCTTCCCCTGAAACGCAAGGATACCTTTACCTTATCTCCGTCTTTTAGGAATTTGTTTGCAGTATTGGCTTTTACCTGGATGTCATGTTCCTCGATAAAAGTGCCAAGCCTGATTTCCTTAACCTGAATTGTTTTTTGTTTTTTCTTCGCGTCCTTCTCCCTCTTCTGGCTTTCATAACGGAATTTTCCGTAGTCCAGAATCTTGCAAACCGGTGGGTCTGCGTTAGGCGAAATCAGCACCAAATCCAGGTTCTTCTCCTCGGCAAGTTCCAGAGCTTCTTCTCTGGTCTTGATTCCAAGCATATTGCCGTCTTCATCGATAACTCTCAGCTGCCTATCGCGAATTTCTTCGTTTATTCTGTTCTCTTTTATGGCTCTTACCTCCCAAAAAACTAACAGAGCGGATACCATGAAGTATCCGCTCAAACTATCACCATTATTGTTCCCTAAGTACATCGGGGAACCTCGGTAAAAAGTCATATGTGTAACCCTTAGAAACAAAATTCATGGGGTGAGAAGCGGATAACTTCTACTTGATACATTTCGTACCTTGATAAGATAGCAAACAAAGGGCTATTTGTCAAGGGGTTTGGGAAATTATTTGCTATTAGTCATTTGGGAAATTATTTGCTATAAATCAAAGATTAAATTTCCCATATTCAGCATGTCTTTTTCTGTATTTATTTTTCTGTATTTAACAGAAACTATTTACTGTATTTTTCTTCGTGATATTTTCTGGCCTCCCTACAGTCACGCACGATTTGCTCGGAAAGGTCAGATATGCTATCAAATTTGACTTCGTCACGCAGTTTCCTTAGGAATTCAACGGTTATCGTCTTTCCATATAATTCACTATCAAAGTCAAAAATATGCGTTTCGACATTTTTAACTCTTTCATATTCATCCGTTTTCTTTACATTGGATAAGTCAGAACCCAAGGCCTCGTCTTCGGAGTGTTTCCTGGATGGTTCTCCCACCTGCTTCTTAATCGTCGGCTTCACCCCAACATTTGTTACGCTGGGATAGCGTTTTCCGTTATATGTGCAGAATGTCACATACACCCCATTTGGAGGTGTCACCATTGAAAAGTCAATCATAAGATTGGATGTTGGAAATCCGATGGTTCTTCCCAGTCTGTTTCCAACAACGACCTCACCATTAATAGCATAATACCTTCCCATATAGCTCGGGCACTTGTCAACGCGACCTGCAGCGATGAGCGTTCTGATTAAGGTTGAACTCACAACATTTCCATCTACGGTATATGGTTCCATTACTATGGTCTCATACTCTTGCTCCTTGCCATAGGCTTCCAAGAACCTGGTGTCCCCTTCAGCCTTGAATCCGAATCGATGATTGAAGCCGCATGCAATTAGCTTGGCATGACATTTTTCTACCAAAAGTTCCTTTACATAGCGTTCCTTTGGAAGCGCCATTACTTCCTTCGTAAATGGAACATCAAAAAGATAATCCACTCCGAGAGAAGCAATTATTATCTCCTTTTCTCTTTTGTAGAGAATGTTCTTAACCGCATCCTCTCCAACGATTACGTTCTTTGGGTGATTGGAGAAAGTGAAGACTCCTGAGTTTAGTCCTCTCTCCCTGGCTGCGTTAACCGTACGCCTGATAAGCTCCTGATGTCCCAAATGCACACCATCAAAGCTGCCAAGTGCAACAGCGGTATTATCTATATTCTTTATTTCTTCTAAATTATTAAAAACAAGCATATCAAACTAATAACTCTTTTCGGTTCCTCATTAAACTATTGTCTTATAAGCCTCTCAGCTTTTAATTATTTACAGCCTTCTCTTCATTTGTAGTTTATTTTATGTTTTATTTGCTTCTCGTTTAGCAAAGCAAGCGTTATGCAAGCACTTTATCCGCCTTTAGTTCCCCTGTTTCAAGTTTTAGCCCTGTCCCTATGAATCCATTCTTTCCATAAACTCTATATAAATTACGAAAGTCTTCTTTTAGTTCCAATGGAAAGCTATTTATTACCGATTCTCCCTCGTAGAAATCGCAGGAAACCTGCCATTGATCAGATCTAAGTTTGACACCGGTGGAAAAGAGCTTCGACTCCCAATCGCCTAAATCCACCTTCGGAAAATATCTTAGCGCATAGTCTACAGGGAATAGCTTTTTTCCTATTTCGTTTTCAATAACTTGGTCCAATCCGATATCACCCAGGTAATCTTCTCTATTCTTATAATCGGGCAAGCTCATAATTGTATTCATACTAATTGCATCAGCATATTTAAACGCACCACTGTACGTTCTTATTAAGCCTGACAATACTGCGCCACATCCCAATTTCTCGCCTAGGTCTCTGGCAATGGATCGAATATATGTCCCTTTGCTACAGCGTATCCTAATAACCGCTGCCGGACAAGCGGGAAGATTAATGACCCCAGCTTCTCCGGGCTTCAAGGTTCCCTCATAAAAAGATTTCCTCTCTGTGAAATCCATTAATTCTATGGACTCTATGTATATCTTTCTGGATTCGATTTCTATATTCTGACCTTTGCGAGCGTATTCGTAAAGTTTCTTTCCATCCTTTTTAATGGCGGCATATATAGGTGGCACCTGGTGGATAACGCCACAAAAACAAGCTAAAGCTTTTTCCACATCGACCTTGTCTACAATTAGCGTCCCATCACTCTTGTTTGAAGGAACTATCTTTCCCCAGATATCATCGGTATCGCTCCTAAGCCCAAATGCTATTTCACCAACATACTCCTTAATGTCCATATCCAAATAGTCCATTATGCGTGTCGCCTTACCGACGGCAATAGGAAGGACCCCCGTTGCCATGGGGTCCAAGGTGCCCAGATGTCCTATTCTTTTGATCCCCAGTTTTCTACGCATGATGGCCAC
>CADBSP010000182.1 GCA_902797405.1 uncultured Eubacteriales bacterium
CTAAACTTATTAATGGTTAGTATGCAGTTATTCTCACATTTTCCACAGCGTCCATTGGCATGCTTTACCTGGAAATTGTCTAATTCGTCTTTTGATAAAATAGAGGATACTGTACCTTCTACATAGTTTTCTTTAGCTATAAGTGCACATCCATAAGCACCCATAAGGCCTGCAATATCAGGTCTTACAACCTCTTTCCCTATGATATTCTCAAAGCTTCTTAGGACTGCATCATTTAGGAATGTTCCGCCCTGAACGACTATTTTTTCACCAGCCTCATCGGCATTTCTCAGCTTAATTACTTTATATAAGGCATTTTTAATGACCGAATATGAAAGACCTGCTGAAATATCGCCTATTTCAGCGCCTTCTTTCTGGGCCTGTTTGACCTTAGAGTTCATAAATACAGTGCATCTGGTTCCCAGGTCTACAGGGTTATCCGCGAATAGCGCTTCTTCAGCAAAAGCTTTTGTGTCCAGGTTTACAGACTTGGCATAAGTCTCCAAAAACGAGCCACAGCCCGAAGAACAGGCTTCGTTTAACATAATATTGTATATGGCACCATCCTTGATTTTCATGCATTTCATGTCCTGTCCGCCGATATCCAGGATGAAGTCAACTCCGGGTAGAAAGTATTCAGCAGCCCTAAAGTGGGCCATGGTCTCTATTTCGCCTAAATCTGCCCTGAATGCTGCTTTAATCAGGCCTTCTCCATAGCCTGTAGTTGTTGTATTTGCAATATATGCACCTTCAGGGAGCTGCGAATAAAGTTCCCTGAGCATGAGCTTGGTTGCACCAATTGGATCCCCTTCATTTCCTCTATAGAAGGAATACAGGAGATTTCCATCTTCATCGATTAGGGTTGCCTTAGTTGTAGTTGATCCTGCATCGATTCCCAGGAAGGTCTTTCCCTTAACATGTTTTATGTCTTTTCTCCTGGCTCTAGCACTATCGTGACGGGCTCTGAACTTCTCATAGTCTTTTTCGTCCTCAAATAGCACATCGATATGCTTGGTGTCCGAAAGGAGCGCAGGATCGGCATTTTTCATGCGCTCAACCAAATCCCCCAGCCTGAAAACCCATGGACTAAGTGTGTCATTATCCGATTTATTGATGCTTTCGGCATAGTTATGTCCCAGAGGCTCCTCTCCAGCCAAATATGCAGCTCCGATAGCCACGAAGTATTTGGAGTCTTCCGGGAAAATCACATCTTCTTCGGCCAAATCCAATGTTTCAATAAAGCGCTTTCTTAATTCGGATAGGAAGGAAAGAGGACCTCCTAGAAAAGCCACCTTTCCTTTTATCGGATGACCGCATGCAAGTCCGCTAATCGTCTGATTTACAACGGCTTGGAAAATTGAAGCAGCTAAATCGGGTGTGGCGGCTCCATCATTAATCAGCGGCTGAATATCGGTCTTAGCGAATACGCCGCAGCGAGCTGCTATAGGATAGATGATCTTATGCTCCTTTGCTGCCTCATTTAATCCTGTTGGATCAGTATTAAGGAGAATCGCCATTTGGTCGATAAAAGCGCCGGTTCCTCCTGCGCAGGTTCCATTCATCCTTTGCTCGATTGTTGCGCCGTAGAACGTTATTTTAGCGTCCTCACCACCTAGCTCGATTGCGCAGTCTGTCTCCGGAATGAGGGTTTGAACGGCTTTGCTGCAGGATATTACTTCCTGCTCGAATCTGACTCCCAGTATATTTGCAAGGGAAAGCCCGCCAGATCCTGTAATTACAGGCCTCACAGCGATATCTCCATAGGCATTATATAGATCGGACAGGAGTTCCTTTACCTTCTCCATTACGTCCGACATATGCCTTTCATAGCGCGAATATTCTATTTTCCCTTCGGCATCCATAAGGACCAACTTAACTGTGGTTGACCCAATATCGATACCAAGCCTAATTGTATTATCCATAATGTTTAATATATCTGTATTAATTAATAGATTATTAATTAATATAGTATTTGTATTCTCAATATTTATAGATTCTTAATGTCATTTTTATACAGCCTTATCAACATAATGCTGAGGTATAGCGTTCCCAGTATCTCTGCTAGGGAAAAAGAGAACCAACTGAGCTCTGCCCCACCTATTCTATACAAAATAAACGCCAAGGGTAATATACCCACAAGTTGCCTTATTAAAGAGCTAAATAGACTATAAAATGCGTGGCCTGTACCCTGGAAGAGCGTAGATGTGATTATTCCGAAGGCTGCAGGTATAAAGCAAAAACTGATTCGTTTCAAGGCTTTGACACCAATGACCATCATTTTTTCATCTGCGTTAAATAGTTTTAGGAAAGGCTCAGGCACGGTTTGAAATACTATAAGCCCTAAGGTCATTATAAATAAAGCAGTAATAAGGGCAAGTTTATATGTCTTCACAAGTCTTTCCTTGTTCCTGGCACCATAATTATACCCAAATAGGGGCATGGCACCTTGACTTAGCCCTATAACAGGCATAAATACAAAGCTTTGGAGTTTTTGATATACCCCCAAAACAGCTACTGCAGTGGGATCCGGAGCCAGGATTGTATTATATCCTATCATCATCAAAGAGCCAATTGCCTGCATAACAATTGATGGAACGCCAACGGCATAAATGTCTTTA